>DMEM01000214.1 GCA_003450915.1 Alphaproteobacteria bacterium | reverse complement strand
CAAATGTTTGTGCTTCATGCTGATAGAATAATCAAAGAAGGTCGAGAACTTTCAGATGTTTCAATTTATTTTTATGACTTATCAAATAGATTTATAAAAAGATTACAAGCACCTGTAGCAACGTTACAAACAATTAATAACGAGAACTATTGGTTTATGCCACAAGCTATAGAGTTAAAGAAGGGACAAAGAAAAACAGAGATTGAGAATGTACAAGTTCCAACTCAAATGACTCCTGAAAAAATAAAAGTTAGCTTTGCATCTCCTAAAACTGTTTCAGTTTATGATTTAGGTGAGTTTGTTAACTCTTTAGAATCAGCAGGTATTTCTATATTAGAGCATAAGGTTAGATTCTTAAATACTCTATTTTTACCGCTATTGTGTATGGCTATGTTTATTCTTGCTGCGCCATTTGCTTTACACTTTTCAAGAAAAGGAGGGGTAGGTAAACTGCTACTTTCAGGTTTATGTTTTGGGTTTGTATTTTATATGTTTAACAGTATAATTATAACCCTGGCACAAGCTGGCAGGTTGAATATTTATATTGCAGTGGTTATACCTATATTAATTGCTGGTTTAGTTGGTGTGTATATGTTATTGCATTTCAGAGAAGAGTAACAATTTAAAAAGATTAAAAAATGAGAATAGTAAAAGTTTTATTAGCCCTGCCTGTTTTGTTATTAGGAGTAGGATACGTTATAACAGTAAAAGCTCAAGAATTGCCATTTACAATAAATGCCGACACATTTAGTTATTCTGAAAATGGTGAAGAGTTTATAGCTGATGGTCAGGTATATGTTTTTTCTGATGATATGTCTCTAAAGGCTGATAAATTGATTTTTAACCAGCAAAGAGATAAAATTTACGCAACTGGTAATGTTATCATGTTAGATAGTAGCTTAAATACAACTTACTCAGAAAAAGTTGAGCTGACAGGTGATTTCAAGCGTGGTGTGGCAAAAAGAATTATCATGATGTTTAATGATTCAACAGGTTTAATGCAATCAAGCAAAGCCGTTAAAGTTAGTGAGAAAAAACTAAACTTATTTGATGTTAATTACACATCTTGTCCTTTAAGAAAAAAAGATGAGACTTTACCATGGCATATTACTGCTAAAAAAGTTTCTTATAACTCAGAAGAAGAGTATGTTATCTATAGAAATGCAGTTTTTAATCTTCTTGATATTCCTGTTATGTATATGCCTGTATTTTATCACTCAACAAATTCAGAAAAAGCTGTATCTGGTTTTTTAAATCCAGGTCTTGCATCTTCAAATGCTGATGGTTTTGGTTTTAAAACTGGCTATTTCTGGGCTGTTGATGATAATCAAGATGCAACATTTAGAGTTAGATATTTAGGTAAAAGAGGTCTTATTTTAGGGGCAGAACATCGTTATGTGGGTTCAAACTTTAGTTCAGATGTTAGAATTGAAGGCTTAGAAGATGAGCAAGATGATAAACATGCCAGAGGTATGATGACTGCAGAAGCTGAGTATATTTTTGAAGAAGGTCGTCGTGCTGGTATTAATACAACCCTTACATCTGATGAAGACTATTTAGATGAAATGAAACAAATTTCAGATGCTTATCGTTCTTCAACAATTTATGGAGAAGATACTAGTCAAAATCATTATATAGGGGTATCAAGTCGATATTTTATCGATATGCGTGATGATGTTGATGATGAAACTCTTGCTCAGCCGGTAGCTAGAGTTCAAATGGAAAAATTATTAGATATTGATGAGCGTGGCGGACAATTTAAGTTAAACTCAGATGTGCTGTCTTTAATCAGGCAGTCAGGTCAAGATACTAATAGGGCTGTTGCAAAGGCTGAATATATTAAGCCATATTACAGTACTGATGGTAGTTTGTTTGAGTTTTCAGCATCGGTAAGAGGTGATTATTATAGTTATAATGAAAACAGCGCAGGTTCTTCAACACAAACAGAATCAAGATTATTACCAGAGGCTGCTGTTTCGTGGGAAAAACCGTTTATTTCACCAGGGTTTAAACACATAGTTACTCCAAAATTGATGTTAATTACATCCCCAGAAGAGGATTTTGATGATATTCCAAATGAAGACTCAACAAGCTTTGAGTTAGATGCAACAAACTTATTTGAGAAAAACAGATTTTCTGGTTTTGATAGGGTAGAAACGGGTAACCGTGTTGTATATGGTATTGATACAAAGTACGGTAGTGCAGACAAACTTAATTTTCAAGCATTCTTAGGTCAGTCTTATAACTTTGCAGACAAAGAAGAGAATATCGCAGAAGGAGTTACTTCAAATAATAAAAACTCTGACTGGGTTGGTTTCTTAGATATTGAACCAAACAGATATTTATCTGCAGGTACTGACTTTAGATTAGATGGAAGTGATTTTTCAGGGCAAAGAATAGACTCTAATATTAAGCTTAAGAAAGAAAGTAAATACTTTTCATTAGATAATAACTTGAGTGATGATTATATTCGCTTGGTTCATTCTTATTTAAGAGATGACTCTGAAGAAGTTAATTTTTATGCTTTATATAACTTAAGTGAAGACTTTGCCTTAAAAGGGCGTGTTCAAAGAAATATGACAGAAAATATTACATTAACTCAAGAGCTAGACTTGCTTTATAAGAGTTGTTGTTATAATTTATCATTTAAAGTTAGGAAAAAACAGTCAGATGATGATGACACAGAAGATTCTCTAGACTTTTTAGTTAACTTTGCAATTTTACCTACAGGTCGAGAAAGATAATAGACATAAAAAATAAAAAGTAGTTATAAAAATACTCTCTGGTATATAAGAGGGTGTTTTTTCTTGTATGTTATTAAAAAAATAAATAATTACTTGCAAAGTCTACAGCAGCCTCATTAGCATGTGAAAAACTTTGGACAACCTCAAACTGGGGAGGTTGTAATAAGTCATATGGTGGTGGCACACAGTCTCGTTCAGTAACATGTCCTGTAGGATATGTTTGTCCTAGTGCAAAAGCTGCAGTATCACAAAGGTGTAATAAACAGGCTTGTCCTATTAGACCGACACTATCATGTTCAAGAGGGTGGTTGACATCAAGCTGTCAGTATAATGGAATGCATGGTGATGCTAATCCTTTTATTTATGGTAAGTGTTGTCGTTTTGCAATTGGCTCTGCTAACTCTAACCTTGGAGATGTATTTGTAAAGCCAAAGATGAATTGTCCATCAAGTTGGTATTTATCAGGAATAATGTGTTATCCGAAATAAACAATAAACAATAAAAAAGAGAGATATATTAAATACCTCTCTTTTTTTAT
>DMEM01000053.1 GCA_003450915.1 Alphaproteobacteria bacterium | reverse complement strand
TCCCATCAGGATGATTAATAGTATAACTTCCTCCTCCGTTAGACAATACTTGAAAAGTCCCTGGATTTGTGGAAGTAATAGCATTATATGGAATTGTTTCAATTTTAGTTCCAGCTGAATTATAAAAATCTGTTTCATTGATGGAGGTTGGACCAAAAACAGTCCCAAATCTTATTCTTAATTTTAGTGTATTATTTTCGTAAAGTTCAATTCCTGATGGGTCTCCTAAAGTAAAAAAATCTCTTTGAATAAAAAAACTAAACTCACTCTTTATGGGTGATATATCATATACCTTACCTAAACTCTTTTCTATTCTTGCTTCAAGAAAACTCACTCCATCGACATATAATTGATTATTTAGTATTTGAAATTTATTTGGGTTAGTCCCTATATCAATCCAACCATTACCAACAGTTGAACTATCAGCTCTATTAAAATCATCAATAATTTTACTAATTGAAGTTTGACCCTCTCCAATTATTTCTTCCGCAGTTCCTAAAGAGTCCTTAATGGACAAAGTATCATTAGAATAATTTACGAATAATTCTTGACCAGTTTTAGATAATAAATTTAATATCCCACTAAACCAACTATTAGATTCACTAAACTTTTGGTCGATATTAATTCCAGTATCTATAGTTCCACTTGAAAAAGTAACTCCGCCATTACCAATCAATTCTTCAAATATATCAGCACTAGCAGTATTCACATAAACACCATTATTTGATAAACTCGATAAATCAATATTATCTTTAATATACTCTTGTTCTGCTCCGTTACAGATTAATTTAGTAGCATTTCCCTCTAAATTACTTCTACTATTAATTTTTCCTTTAAATTCTATGACACCATTTCTATAAACTGAAATTGGGGCTTTTAAGTTAAGTAAACTATTTTGGAATGATGTGTTACTTTCTAAATTAATAATAGCCCTATTATTCTCATTCATATTAAGACTATACTCAAAGTTTACATCGTTAATAATTGTTTGATTTCCCGCTCGAAGTTCTAATACCATCTTATGCTAACCAACTGTCCCTCCATTTAAACTCAATATTACTATAATTTCCAGTCCCACTAATAGTAAAACTATCTATTTGTTGATTTGGTAATAATGTTAAATCTAACTCAGATTTATTCACACTGATAGCTCTTGCGTATTGACTACCATTAATTGTAGTATACCAATACTCACTAGTTTTATATCCATTGGTATCAACCATTGTTACAAGTTGAATTTTTAATATATCTCCTCCTCCATAAATAGGAAGTTCTACCGTAATTCCCCCATTATTTGGACTATCTATAATAATTGTATCTCCTGAACTTCCACCTGAATCTAATGTAACAATAACTTCTTCCATAAATGTTTGATGACTTCCTGCGTTTGTCTGAGTTCCACCAGTCCAACTTCCGTTGAATGAGGCAGTTTTTAGAGTATCTGAGAAGACAAAAGGAATAGGTGTAATCATCGCACCAACATAATCAATAAAGTTATTTCTCCCACCTGTTCTAGTTTGTTTAAATGTTGTCCCGATTACTAAATAAAATCTATCTTCACTAAAATAAAATTTCTTTAAGTTAGCACTAGATGATAATTCTAGTAATTCATTCCAATTATCTAGTTTATTAGTTCCAGTGAAATATCCTTGTATTGATAATGCTTTAGGATTAATTGCACCCTTACTAATAACAATATGTTTATTCTCAAAAGGAATAGGTGTAATATTACTTTGAAATTCGTTTGAATCATCGAATGATGTAGAGTTTATAGGGAAAGTGAAAGTATTAGGACTTCCTTCGTAGTTTTCTAATTTGAAGTTTGCCAATTTAGTCTAACCCCACAGTATCTGAATTATAGAAAAAACCATCTCTAGTTACATCATATAATGATTTACCAGCACCACCAATAGCACCAACTAATCCACCTGCCGCAGTTCCAAATCCTGGGACAACTGAACCAACAGCAGCACCACCAATCGCTCCAGCTACAGTGTTAGATACAATAGCACCAATACCTTTAGCAAATTCACTCTCTGACCTTACAATACCTTCTACACCTAATGCCTCTCTTCGTTCATCAAATCCGAATTTCCCTAAAGCACTTTCAGCAAATCCTGCTATTCTTTCTCCCTGTGTTGCTACTGCTGTCGCTAAAGTTAAACCAATAGTTAAAGTTTTAGGTAATCCTAATAATTGACTTCCAATTAATGCTATTCCTGTCGCACCAGTTAATAATCCAACATCTTTAGTAAATTCTGCCATCGGACTACCTCCCTCTAAAAAAGATACAAATTCACCGAATTTTTGAGTCGCAACTTCAAATGCTGGCTGTAATTCTTTACCGAATACTTGTGCTAATTTAAAAGTTTCAACTTTTAGTTTAGCGAATTGTGGTGCTAAGGTTGGAGTTAATCCTGCCAATCCAGTTAATCCAGTTAATGCTAAACCTGATACTTTTGCTAAACTCTCCCCTAAACCTGCGGCACTTCTTCCTAAAAGTTCCATACTTCCAAAGGTAGATTGAGTTTTTTGTCTCATTACTTCAAATCCTACATTAACTTGGCGTTGTCCAGCTTTAATATCATCGATATTAAGTCTTCCAACTATCTCTACTTGACCTGCTAAAACCATTATGCTCTCATCCTCGCTTTAATTTCTGCTTCCATTTCCGCTTGTGCTTGTTTATTTTGAGTTTCCATTTTCTTTTTAGTTCCTGTTACTTGACCTATTGCTTTAATTATCTTCCAATCCATACCTCCAATTTTTCTAAATTCGTGTGGTGGGATGTGGTGTAACTCATAAGCCAACATCATATCAAAGTAATATTTTTCAAAAGGACTATTAAGTAATACATCATCTAATGACATACCCTCCTCAATAGTCTCTATGAATTTTTTACAGCCACCTCTTTATTTGAATAATGTTTAGTTACTGGTTTGATTAATTTACCGATATATTCATCTGATAACTTTTCTAAAAACATTAATCTTTCATTAGAACTCATATTATCCCATACATTAGACTTCAATTTATATTCAGGGTGATAAGTTTTAAACATATAATTAATCCAGTCACTAGTAAAAGGACACTGAGTTAATTGAGTTAATTGAACTAATCTGAATTTAACCATATTATAAGTTAAGTTTTCAGTTAAGTAGTAGTTTTGAAATTCACCCTCTTCAATTAAAGATAATTCTTTACAAGTAAAATCTTTTCCATCAACATTAAAACTAAATTTATCATCAATATTACAATACTTACTATAATCAATCTCTTCCATTTTAATAATTCTCCACCGAATCAGTTACTACAATATCTGTAATAGTTGTATCATATACCACATTCGCTTTAGTGATTGCTTTGTATTCAGTTGGTGCGAAAGGTTGTAAGTTAAACATATCTCTTAAATTAAATACAATATTATCATTTACACCTCTTGAAATCTCAAACTTATTAGTTCCAGTAATCCCATCTAAGTTCCATTCATCAACTAAACTATTATCTTTAACATTGATTACAAAGTTTCCAACAGATTTAAAGAATACAGGAGCAACTTCCCCGATTAAACTATCATTGTCAGAGTTAGCATAAAAGTAATCCTCTGGGTTAGTTCCTGCGTCAATGTCAATACTTCCACTAATTACTTCATTTCTAACAACTCCGCCAATAGTTGCCTTAAAGTTACTAAATGTGAAAATGTCTTTAGTCGCACTATCTGGGACTGTGATTAAAGCTTGTGTTTTATCAAAACTTGTCGCTACAACATTAGCAGTCACTCTAATATATCCTTGTTCATCATCTCCTGTCGCTTTTTGAAATTCAACTTTTAACTTACGAATGGCACAACCTTTGTAAGTATGAACAATCCCAGTTTCTAATTTTCTTTGTAATGAAAAGAAATTATAATTTTTACTTGTTTCTAAATCAAATGTGTGAGTATATGGGTCAGACCCTGCTTCCACTAATCCTGCTAAAAAGAATTTAACAAATTTAAAGTCAGTGATAATCCACTTTAAAGTAAATTGGTGAAGTTCTGCTCCACTATCCATAGTTTCTCTTTGATTTCCACCCTCAACACTAATTCTAGATTTAAATCCTCTAGCATTCTCGTTAAAGTCACTCATTACAGGTTCACTACCGATATAGTAACCATCTGTTGCGAAATCTCCTAATGTGTTTCTCGCTACTTTTTCCTCACATACTGTGATACTTTCTCTATTTCCTACAAATACCATTTTTAATTTGTTTTAATACTCTTGATAAAAAACTCTAATTTACTATTATATAAATTAAGTTCATCGTTAAAATCTTCCAATCTAGGACTTTCAATAGGTATGAAATCCCTAAAATGCTTACTCGTTAAATCGAAAGCGTTTGCTTTAAGACTATCTTTGATAGAATTATTTAAAAACATCGCTAATTTATCATCTGCTAAATTACTATTATATCCACCCACATCAACTGAGGCAACATAATCTTTTTTTGTCCAAACATCTACTTGGAATCTATTGTTTGTTACTTCGCAACTATCAAAGTTACCTAGTATTTGTGTTGGTCTTGATATATAAATAATACTAATTCTTGGGAAATTATCATTACTCATATTATTATTTCTAGGTATATCTGAAAAAATCCAATTAACTTTATTATCAACAACAATATCATTAACAATAATTGTTTTTACTCCTCCATAAATATCAAAAGTCAAACTTCCAGTTTGTTCTTCAAAAAATATAATCTTTCTATTTTTAATATCGTATAAATAATCAACGAATGCTACTAAAGAGTTTGAATCTAATTTAACATTAGTAATATGACTTATCTTAAATGTGGAAGACACATTTACAATCTTTTCAGCAGTAATACTTTGAGCATCATTATCAACTAATGTAACTCTCCCTCTTGGGTCAGTAATATTCTCTCTGAGAAAGAATGCCATTAAGTCCTTGTCTTCTATGTATGTTTCCATTGTAACCTCTTGGTTGTATTTCAGCTCTTGCTTTAGAACTAAGAATAATATGTTTTCAAATTATATAAACTTTACTTAAAAAATGAATTAGTTAAACTTTGATTTAACTTCTTGGATAATAATTGGTAAATGAGTCTGAGTTGTAATATCTAAGGCTGACCTCATATACGGCTTAGCTTGTGTACCTTCTTTAGCGATTTTCTTTTGAACAGCATATCCAATCTTCTCATCACCTAGTTTTCTACTAGCCCATTTCTTTAATGGATCAATAGGAGCCCAATGTGGTTGAGTACCATACTCCATAGGAGCACTATGATTTGCTCCACTAATCAAATTAATAGAATCTACACTTAGAACTTTTAATTGTATTTTACTTGTAATTTCTCCAGTATCAGAAAAATTATTTGCTTGAGTGATTGCTTCATTCCTCATAACAGTCATAGACTTTGAAAAAATTTCTCTAGCTATTTTTGGAGTGATTTCTTCATCAAAGTGAGAATTTATATCAAAGTTTAAATATTGTGTCATATTACTCGTTTAAATCCTCTCTAACAAGTCTCCCTTCATAGTAAGCAACAAATGAATTAACTATCCAGGGTTTTAACTGTTTAATTCTATATTTAGTTCCTCTTATAATTACTGAATCATCAAGTTTAGGAGTAATTGTAGTAGTTGAATCAATAATATATTCGTGCTTGAAAAATATTTGACCAGTTCCGAATATTACTTGTCCGAGTTCACCAACTTTTAATTCATCATTATTTTCAGGATGAACATTTGCTACAATAGAATAATCGGTAGTATTTGAATTATTAATACTATTATCATCATCATAAGTATTTGTAACTTTATTATATGTTATAGTATTACCAAATTCATTTTCTTCATTAATGATATTATCTATATCATTCCTTACTAGTTCTATATTTGACATCTATCCTACCACCATTAATTTTAGATTTATCAACTTTTTAAGGTCTTGCGCTTTCTTTACATTAAAGTCTCTATTATCTCTCCAATGAGTATATGGAACTCCTTTTTGAGTATTTAGTGACCCTAAACTATATCCAGTGTTTAAGGTATATGTGGCACCCACAGCATTATTAGCGATTGCGATAGCAGACTCATACATAATATAATCACCCAGTAGTTTAGAATGTTTTAATCGAGTAATTATACTCCCTTCTTCGTGAGTTTGACTTAATTTATCTAACTTAATTACTTTAGTAACCGTATTTACATCAGTAACTTTAGCAACTTCTGCTCTTCTATCCATACCTTCAATCCAAACCCAATCATCAATATTTAATCCAGTTACATCATCTAATGTCATTTCAACATTCATACCAACTAAAGTTGGTAACGTAGATTCTGCCACAAAATCACTTTTATCCATCCAGGCATTAAGATATTTAATTTTAACACTATTATTTTGTGAAGGGAATAAACTAAATTTAGTTGAATTGGATCCGATATCACTTTGCATTGTTATAGTTCCACTTGCCCAATCTAGATGTATTTTATCTACGTCTACAATCTCGTTATAAATTTTTAATTCAAGAATTTTTAAAGGGAATCTTTTCTTAACGGTATAACCCAAACTATTATGTCCGTTACTAATTTCAATAGTTTTAACTGGTTCAAAATTAATTTTATATTTCTCTCTGAACTCCTCCGTTAGATTATTCATTATTAATTTAATTGTTTCATCAGAAGTTAGAGTAGTAGGTGAACCTGAAAAGGCTCTTACTTGTGCTATGTTTGCTGTTGTTGTAAATGTCATACAACTTTAGAATTTTTAATATTTATAAACTTAATTTGTTTAATTTATAAGTGTTAATAGAAATATGAAAAAAGGTTCATTTTAAACCTAATTTTTCTTTAAATGCTTTTTCTTTCTTTTCAGATACAAAAACTCTGTTTCCATATCCAT
>DMEM01000105.1 GCA_003450915.1 Alphaproteobacteria bacterium | reverse complement strand
TTGTATGTGTTTTTATAAAGATTTGAGCTTTTATAAAATAAAGTATGATTGAACAAATGTTATAATATAAAAAAGCTCCGAATGGAGCCTTTTTTATAGTGTTTCTTTTTTCTTATCTAAAATACTATCTATATAGTTTGATACAATAATAACTACATCATCAATTGAATTTTCGCAGGTGTTAATTTTAATAGAATCAATTGCAGGCACCATAGGTCTAACGTCTCTTGTTCTGTCTGTAGTATCACGCTTGATAATGCCATCTAAAATTTCTTGATAGTTAGCTTGTTGTCCCATTCCTTCAAGTTGCTCAACTCTTCTTTTGGCTCTTACTTCAGGAGCACAATCTAAAAATACTTTAACAGGGGCATCTGGTGCAATAAATGTACCCATATCACGTCCATCTAAAATAACACCCTTTGCACGATACTTTTTAGCAAAGTTTTTTTGAAACTCATCTAAGTTTACTCTAACTTGAGGTATTGTTGCAATTTTTGAGGCCATAGCTCCAGTTTCTGGGTTTCTGATGATGTTTGTAACATCAATGCCTTCAAGAGTGATTTTAAAGTCTCTAGTAAAGTCAAAATCCAAGTTTTTAGCATAGAATATTGCTTTTAACTCTAGGTTGTCTTTAGTTAGATATTCATCTTTTATTAAGCATAGAGCAACTGCTCTAAATAATGCGCCTGTATCTAAATATCGAAATCCATATTTTGAAACTAGGTTTTGAGCTAGTGTTCCTTTTCCAGCTCCAGCAGGTCCATCAATTGCTATAATCATTATTCTTTTTCTTCCTCTATTTTACTTGGTAACCCTGATATTAATAAAATGAAAATAAAACTATATATGCTTAATGCAGACCCTAGTGGTCCTAACGGTATAGAAATACTAAAAGCGTATTCAATACAAGAAATTAGATAATATATTATTACAGGATATGAATAATTGGTATGATTAAAAACATCATTTGTTCTTTTAATTATAGCAGGAATTGAAAGAAGCATAACCAGACATAACCATAAAATACTAGGCACTGCATCTGTTACTTGTTTTTCAATAGAAGAGGTGTATTCTGGATTTTCAAGGGTTTTTTGTAAGCTTTCTTCAGGTGTTAGATTGCTTGTTATAGAAATATTACTAGCTTGAGATAATACATCTTCTCTAACAGTTGTTAAAGCGTTAAAGTCTGTATAAAGAGCATAAATTCCAATTAAAAATATAGATGTAATTAACATTATTGCAGCAAAGTTTTTTCTAGTATATCTTTCTTCAAAGTTAAAAAGATAGTTATACACAAAGCCTATAATAGGGTTATTTGTATTTATTGTAATATTCATAAAATTATTCCTCTTCTGTATTTTCTGCAAAGTCAAATAGAGATGGTTCTTCTTCATCTTTGCCCATCATGTCAACTAAAGCATCTGTTGGAATGGCTTTAGTTTTTTCAACTAATTCATCTGGCATTTTATAGTTTAGCTCTTGATCTTCTTTTAGTTCGAGATCTAAAAATTCAGCACCATTAGTAAATCCATGTAATGCTTTTTTACCAGTTGTTGCTCGACGAGCGATAAACTGAACAAAATCATCTTTACTTATTGTTCTTTGGCGTTTTGCTCCTGTTAAGCTTTGCATAATAAATCCATAGTTATAATCAAAAGTGATAAAGTCTAGTAGTGAGTCACCATCTTTAACATTAATTGTTTTAACACCTTTACCTCTGCCTAGCTCGGGTAGGTCTTGTAATGGGAAGGCTAACATTTTACCAGCTTCAGAAAATGCAATAAACATATTACCTTTTATAGGTTTGATGATTTTTGCAGAGTCTTTTTTGCCGATATTTATAATCTGTTTACCATTTTTGGTCTGGCTAATAAGATTTTCTTTTGTTGATTTAAATGCGTAACCCATTTGTGATGTAACGACGTAGTTAATATCAAGTGGAGTAAATGCTTGAATGATTTCATCGCCATTAATATCAACGATCATATTTACAGGCTCACCAAAACCACGACCAGCCGGAAGCAGGTGGTTTTGCAATGTATAAGCACGACCTTTTGCAGTAAATAGAATTGTTTTTTCTGTGGTGTGAGTTTCTAATCTTACAAACTCCTCATCACCTTCTTTATATTTAACTTCTTGGTCTTTAATATGGCCTTTAACAGCTTTAATCCAACCTTTTTCAGATAGAAGAACTGTAACAGGTTCTTTTTCAATTTGATCTTCAATACTTACATCAATATCAGGAATATGAGCATTGATTGTTGATCTACGTTCATCAGCGAATTCTTTTTTAATAGTTTTGAATTCATCTTTTAGTTCTTTAGCTTGCAAATCATCATCTGCAACAAGTTTTCTTAAGTACTCTTGCTCTTTTTCTAAATCGGTAATTTCTTTTTTAATTTCTAGTTCGTCAAGTTTTCTTAAACGACGAAGTCTCATGTTTAAGATAGCTTCAGCCTGAATTTCTGTAATGTTGAACCTTTCCATCATAACAGGTTTTGGCTGATCTTGAGTTTTTATGATTTCAATAACTTCATCTAGGTTTACATAAACAACCATGTAAGCTGCTAAAATATGTAAACGATCTGCAATTTTATCAAGGCGATAGTTTGATTTTCTAACTAGAACATTTCTTCTGTGATTAATAAAGCATTCTAGCATTCTTCTTAATGACATAAGCTCTGGAGCTCCTTTATCATTAAGTGCATTCATGTTTACAGAAAATCTAGTTTCAAGATCTGTTAGTTTAAATAATTGCTCCATTAAAGCTTCAGCATTAACAGTTCTTGTTTTTGGTTCAAGAACAATTCGCATATTTTCATCTGATTCATCCATAATATCAGCTAAGAATGGAATTTTTTTATTAACAACTAAGTCAGCAATTTTTTCAATTAGTTTTGATTTAGTTACTTGATATGGAATTTGTGTAATAACGATTTGATATTGACCACGGCCTAAATCTTCAACTTCCCATTTAGCACGTAAACGAATAGAACCTCTACCTGTTAAGTATGCTTTTTGAATTTCTTTATGATCTTCAACAATAACTCCACCTGTTGGGAAATCAGGTGCTTTAATAAGACCAAATAATGTTTCATCATGACAGTTTGGAGATTTTAAAATAGCCATTAAACCATCGCATAGTTCTCCAACATTGTGCGGAGGGATAGATGTTGCTAAACCAACAGCAATACCAGATGCACCGTTTGCAAGTAAGTTAGGGAAACATGCAGGAAGAACTGCAGGTTCAGATTCAGATTCATCGTAGTTATCGATATAATCAACAGTACCTTGGTCTAAATCTTTAAGTAGAAATTCAGCAACTTTAGTAAGTTTTGCTTCAGTATACCTCATAGCAGCTGCGCTATCACCATCAACAGAACCAAAGTTACCTTGGCCATCAACTAATGGATAGCGAACAGCAAAGTCTTGGGCTAAACGAACCATTGCATTATAAACAGATTGGTCACCGTGAGGGTGGTATTTACCAATTACATCACCAACAACCCTAGCACATTTTTTGTAGCTTGAGTTTGGCATTAGTTTTAATTGTCTCATTGCAAATAATAAACGTCGGTGAACAGGTTTCATACCATCTCTAACATCAGGAAGAGCCCTAGATGTGATAGTAGATAAGGCATAGGTTAGATATCTATCTTTTAACTCGCTTGAAAAATCACCTTTGATTATATTTGTCATGGTTTGTCCTTATTAAATTTTTAATTTAAAGTTCTAAATGTGTAACTACTTCATCTTCGTTGTAGTTAACTTTAATACGTTTTGTTTCACCTTTGTTAAGTTCATACGGTGTTAAGATTAATTCAGAAGCTGAGAATGTTATTAGGTGAATACCCAACCATAAAGCAGCTCTGCCAGGGGCAGGTTCATTACCTATTTCAAACTCATAAATAGCTTGAGAGTTAGCCTCTTTTAATTTTTTGTAACTTGTAGGGGCACCTAATACCGATTCAACCTGAAAACGGGTCATCCCATCATGGAATGTTTGAATATTTGGAGATTCTTTACCGTCAGCTGCTAAATACACAGAACAACCTTGAACAATTAGTAAGCTAACTAATAATAATTTCTTTAACATAACACGCTCTTACCTTTTTTATTCAACAATAGAAAGTCTGAAAAATAGATTATTTTCAGCAAAAAACATTTCTGTTTTGTAATTTGCTTCAGATTTTATTTTTCCAAAGTCCGCTGAAGATAGATTTGTAATTTTAATCCACTTATAGCAATTTGAAATATAATCAAGAGGGCATGATTTAGTAGGAATGCTGGTAGCTTCTGTAATTTCAATATTGCCATCAGAATAGTTTTCTAAAGTAGCTTTTGAGATATATGGACCATTCCATTTTGCAATATTTTTAGTGTTTTGGTATAGGTCAGAAACAGTTTCAGGTGCTGTGCCTAAATCAACAATATAAGAGCTATAAGCAAAATACAACTTGTTAATAGTTAACATTAGTTCTTTACCTTTTGTTTTGCTCATAACAAAAACAATTGCTAAAAACATAACAAGAATAAAGCCACCGATCGCCCCATATAAAACTTTTTTATTATCCATACTACTTTTCCCACAGTCCTATTTTAAATTTTTTAGATAGTCAATAACCTTTTGACGTTCTTCTGGTTTTTTCATACCATTAAATGCCATCTTTGTTTTTGGAATAAATTTATTTGGTTTTTTTAGAAAACTATCTAAATTCTCATCATTCCATACTATATTAGCATTTTTAAAACTTTTTGAATACTTAAAAGTGTCATTTTCGGCAATTTTTTTCATATAAATTGCAAATAGGTTAGGTCCTGTTTTATTTTTTTTATTTTCTTTAAATGTGTGGCAAGTTTTACACTGTTTTACAAGTTTTTCTACTGACTTTCCTTTTTTAGGTGTTGTTGCTGAAGTCGCTGTTTCAGCATTGGCCTGATTTACGTCAATTAGATCTATTAGTAACTGAGGATCGTTATAATCAACCTTGGCTACATTGTAAGCACTTACTGAAAAAATAACAAATACTGCCGATAATAAAAATGAGTAAGCTGTGTTTTTGTTCATTCTACTAAATCTCTTTTTTTGTTGATACTTATGTAATAGTGTATTATTATAATTTAGTTAAAAGATAGTGGATTTTACTTTTATTTTACTGTAATAAATTAAGTTAAATTTTATTACCTATGTGTTACATAGTCTGCAAAAATTAAAAATAATTTATTTTTGTATAAGTAAATTATAATTACCCTATCTTTTAACTAAATTATAATATCCTAATAATAATTAAATATAAAACAACTGACAACAATCGTCAAGAAAGAATTGAATTTAAAGATGAAAACATCGTTTTTTGGTAATAAAGTAGGCAAGTTGGCAATGTTTATAATAGCTGGCTATTTAAATCTACCAGTTATGGGCTTTATTCTGTTTATTACAATAGGTCATATTTGGGATGTTTCGTATCCTCATTTTAAGGTTCATTTTGAAAATAAGCTAAGCTATCAACGCTCATCAAGTGATTGTATTTTTTTACTTGCTTATAGTTCTTATATTTTAGAATTAGATCCAAAAAAGTCTGCTGCTTATGTTCTAAATAATTGTACAGTTGATTGTAATGATTCAGTTGAGTCTTTATTTAATTACTATGCTACAACATATATGCAAAAAAATAGAAAAAACTATGAATTAATAGATAAAAAATTAGCAGGTGTAAAAAAAATGTTAGTTGATGGGGTGGATGACTCTATTGGCTTTTTTGGTTTGATAGAGGGAATGTTCGATGATCAAACTAACAATGCAACATCTTCAGAAATTAGTATGTTAAAAAAAATAGCGAATATTTTTGATATTGATTATGTTCGAGCTCCTAAATATCAAAGCTCAACCCAAGAAAGTACACAACAAAAATATAGTTATGACTATGAACAAGAAAATAAACGTGAAAAAGTAAAATCTGAAGAACCAAAAACAAATAAATCTTATAATTATAATAGCTCAAAATCTTCTAATAATAGTTATAAACCAACAAGTTCTTCAAGCTATGTATCTGAGGATGTAAAAGATGCTTTTTCTGTTTTTGGGTTATGTGTAGAAAAAGACCAGAGCTTAGTAGAAGTAAAAAGAATTTATAAACAAAAAGTAAAAAAACTACACCCTGATATCTTAAAAGGACAGAACGCATCTGTAAGAAAATTAGCAGAAGCTGAAGAAAAATTAGTAGAATTGAATAAATCAATAGATATTGTTAAAAAATTTCTTGCTAATAGTTAAAGAACAAGCTAAAATGTATGCATATCTATAATTATCTATAAACTAGAGAAAAAGTAACAGTTTTATGTCTGTTCTTTTTGTTGTTAAAATTATTTAGGGAAAAATAAAAATGATTAAGAAGAGTCTTCTTGCACTAGCATTAACATTTAGCTTAAGCGCATGTTTGCCTTATAACAATGCTTATTATGCAAATAAACCAGGTTATTATCCAAATACTTACAATAACTACCAAGCTCCACAAGCTCAACCTCAAGCAAATCGTTACCAAGCACCTGTTGCTAATAACTTTGAAGATGAGTTAGATGAAATTGGTTATAATGAAACAGCTTCAGTTGCTGGTGGTTATTCAGCGATGAATCAGCAGGCTGCTCCTGCGTCGCAACCTCGTAAGTACCCAACTTACCAAGAACAGACTCAAAACCCAATGTTAAACTCTACACGTGGTCAGCAACCTGCAGTGTATAGCCCAAATATGCAACCTAGAGGTCCTCAAGGAGTGGTAGGTGTTGGTCAATCTTTAGATTATCATTCTCAAGTTCAACCACTTTTACAAGATCAACAAGAGTATAAGGATAAATCAAGTAAGCTTATTATGCCATCTTCATGGAAAATTGCACACCCTTCAATTGGTAAAGGTTTAGAACTAGCAGATCAAGCTGAAAGAATGAACTTAAACAAAGCATTAACATCAGTAAATATTAAAAACCCAATGGATGTAACAGTTGGTGGCAAGCCTGTAACAGTTTTAGCTTTAATGAACTCAAGCATGGCTAACTCACAAGGTATGTTATGTAAGAACGTTTATCTTCTACAACCAGAACGCAGCTCTTTAAACAAGATGTGGGCTAAGTTCTGTCGTAATCCTAATTGGAGCGAATGGGTATTAACTTCTTGGTAAAATAACTACTAATATTGCGACCTTTTAAGTTATTTTGAATGTCATGTACTATGTGTACACTTCCGCCTAAAATACTTAAAATCTCATCAATATTACCTAGTTATTGCAAATAGCTATATTATTAAAATTTATAAATTAAAAGCTGATCGGAATTATTATTTCGGTCAGCTTTTTTATGCTCTATTATGTTTTTATTGGGCTCTGTAATTATTTACCTTCTTTCTTTGAGGATAGTCTACCTACCAGAAACTAATAAAATAAAAAGCCACCATATAGGTGGCTTTAGAATTATCTGAAAATACTATTTTTGTTTATTGTAAAAGTGTGAGGCTCCTAATAAGGTTGCTCCTAAAAAGGCAAAGCCAACGATTCTTTCTAGCTCGTTTAAGAATGCCAAATCAAAGATAAATACCTTCGCTATTATTAGTGATGTTAGTACTGTTGCAAAGCGTCTTAATTCTAATACTTTGAACTTTAAACCTGTAAATAAAACTGTTATTGAATAAATCAGTAATGATGCTGATACTGCTAGTTTTTCAGCTCCTTGAGATGTTATAAATAGCATTGCCTCAGATGCTATTAATCCTGAGCATAAAGCTAATGCTAGATAGGTAAAATGAACTTTATATTCAGTATTTTTTCTAGCTAGTTTTACAGTTAAGGCAATTAGGCTAAGCCAAACAATTGTTCTAAGGTTTAAAACAGGGATTATAAGTCCTGAGTTATCAAAACCTAAAACGAATAGCCCGGATAAGCAAACTCCATAAAATCCGTAAGTTATCATCTTTAATATGTAATGGTTATAGAAAAATCTTAACAAGTTCATAGTAAATCCTGATAAAACAAGAATGTAAGATAGGTGCTCATAGTTTGCAATCGCACTTCTTCTAAATAATTCTTTTTCATTTAATAGCCTTGCTATATCGTTAATTTCTGAACAAATAAGGGTTAGTGCTGTTAAAGATATTAAGCTATATACAATAGAGTTGA
>DMEM01000026.1 GCA_003450915.1 Alphaproteobacteria bacterium | reverse complement strand
TACCTTGATTATCTACTAAGATCATTTCTGATGTTGTATGAGGGCCAATAGATTTACTTTTTAGGTCTGTAATAGTAAACTCAGAACCAGGTAGAAAAACTTGTTTAATTTTTACCCCCTTTGTAGGAAGACCACTAGAGTGAATTAAATTACTTATGCTCAGAAATTTTAAAAGATCTTTTTCTTCAAATGCATCTTGAGAGTAGAATCTGCTTTTAGCTTCAATAGCAAATAAGTAATTAGGGTTTTTTACTTTATCACCAACTTTTAGCTCTTTTGCAGGTCTTTCCATTTGAGATGATCTTATAACTTCACCATTTTTGTTAACAGTAATTAATGTATAATCAGGATATAATTTATTATTTATTCTTGTTGGGTTTGCTAGTACTCCTCTGGCCACTTTACCTTGTTTATTAATAGCTACAAAATTAATGTATTTAATACCATCAATAGTTATTTCTTTTAATGGATTGTCATATGGCTCATCTAATCTTATTACCATGTTATTGTTACTGTTAAATCCAATGTTTCTACCTGCAACAATATGTTGACCTCTAATAGTAGAGTCCTTAGATAGCCTAATATTAAAAATTTCTCCTGCTCTTGATAGGTGAAGGTAAGATCCTGCAGGGATAGTAATATCATCTATTTTTGTATCTTCTGCTACATTACCATATTTTAAACAGCCATCTTTTTCAAAAGCTGCATGCCTCTCATTTGCTTTATATTTGATTCCAGCCGCTGTAAAGTCACCAATAACACCACCTGATTTAATGATAAATGCATCATCTGAAATAATCTTACGACCTTTAAAGTAATACACTTTGGGTCTAATTTGAAGATAGCTTTCATCACTAAAGGTAATTCCACGATAAACAGTAGGTTTGCTTAGTTTAACTCTAGTTGGCCACTCCTTAGTAGCGGTTTTAAATGATACTAAAGACCCTGCAGGGATTTCTAAGCCTCTAAAATTAAAGTTTTTTTCAATAGGGCTAGCTCCAAAAACATGCTCAATGTAGTTAAAGCATTTAAATTCGTTTACCTTTGTTCTATTATTATTAAGGCAATCGGCAAGTTTTGCTCCTTTAGTTTTAGAGCATAGTAGCTGTATATCTTTTTTACATGTTCTTTTTAGCATTCCAATATAAAAATCTCCAACCATAATAGATGTTGTTAGAACTTTTTTTCTAATTTCGTCTTTTTGTTCCTTTGAATAATCTCCATCTTTCAGCATTCCTTCAACTTTAACCATTGAATTAACAGTATTATTGACTAAAGTGCTATCTGTATTAGTTCTTATTTCAGCCATGCAATTACTTGCAAATATAGAATATACTAGAATTAATAGTGTTTTTTTCATTATATTAGAATCCTTTTTATTTATGATTGCTATTTTTACTAAGCTTCTTTATTTTTTATATTAACACCTTTAGATAGTAAAATAAAATAAAAAATAAGAGCTATAATTAGCTCTTATTTTTTTGATCTAGGCATTAATACCTTTATGGCGTAGCATGGCATTAATTTTAGGTTCACGACCACGAAAACGTTTAAATAACTCTATTGATTCTTCACTTCCTCCCATTTCAAGGATATTTTCAAGAAAGTCTTGTCCAGTTTTTTTATTAAAAATACCTTCTTCTTCAAAACGAGAAAAAGCATCTGCAGAAAGAACTTCTGCCCATAAATAACTATAGTAACCAGCACAGTATCCACCTGCAAAAATATGATTGAAACTATTAAAGTATCTATCATTTTCTAATTCAGGTAAAAGTGATACTTTTGTATCTACTTCTTTTATTGTCTCAGCTAATTTAAGACCTTTAGATGGCTCATAATTGGTGTGGAGTGTAAAATCAAATAAGCCAAGCTTTAGTTGCCTTAATATAAACATTGCTGATTGAAAGTTTTTTGCCGCTAACATTTTATCTAGCAAGTCAGCTGGTAAGGTCTGGTTAGTTACATAATGTCCTGATATAAATTCTAGAGCCTCTTTTTTCCAACACCAGTTTTCTAAAAACTGGCTAGGTAGTTCAACGGCATCCCAAGGAACGCCATTAAGCCCAGAAACTGCAATTTCATCAACTTTAGTAAGCATATGGTGTAAACCATGTCCCGTTTCATGGAAAAGAGTAATTACTTCTCGATGAGTAAATAGTGCAGGCTTATTGTCAATTGGTTTAGTAAAATTGCACGTTAAATATGCTACAGGAACTTGTAAATTGCCAGCACTATCAATACGTCTAGATTTACATTTTGCCATCCATGCACCACCACGTTTATTCTCGCGTGCGTAAAGGTCGAAATAAAAGCTACCGCGCAATGTATTGTTTTTATCAAAAATATCAAAAAATCTTACATCTTTATGCCATGTATCAACACCTTTTCTTTCTTTAATTTTTATATCATATAAACGGTTAAGAACTTCAAATAAGCCATCAATAACTTTAGTTTCAGGGAAATAAGGGCGCAAATCTTCATCAGAAAAATTAAATAAGTGTTGTTGTTGTTTTTCTCTGTAATAAGAAATATCCCATCTTTTAAGATCTGTTACAGAAAATTCTTGTTCTGCAAATTTATGCAAATATGCTAACTCTTTCTCACCTTGTGGTTTAGCTTTTACAGCCAGATCATTTAGAAAGTTAAAAACTTGTTCTGGGTCTTTCGCCATTTTTGTTGCTAGAGATAGTTCACTATAGTTTTTAAATCCAAGTAATTGAGCAATTTCATAGCGCAGTTTCATTTTTTCTTCCATGATATCTGTATTATCATACTGCCCTGCGTTCGGGCCAAGCTCAGAAGCTTTAGTCATGAATGCTTCAAAGATTTCTTTACGTAGATCTTCATTGTCACAGTAAGTCATAACAGGGGCATAAGAAGGGTAATCAAGAGTTAGTAGGTAGCCATCTAAATTTTTTGCTTTGGCTTCAGCTGATGCGGCTGCTAGAGCAGATTCAGGCATTCCTGCAAGTTCTGCTTTATTAGCTATGTGCTTAGTCCAAGCCATTGTTGCATCAAGAACATTATTTGAAAATTGAGAGCTTAATTCTGATAAGCGTTTACTAATTTCTCCATAACGCTGTTGTTGCTCTGCAGGAAGATCAATACCTGATAATTTAAAGTCACGAATTTCATTATCAAGTGTCTTTTTTTGAGCCTGATTTAATTGACTATACTCAGCACTCTCTTTAATTGCTTTATATGCTTTATAAAGTTCTTTGTGTTGCCCCATCCAAGTGTAGTATTTAGAAATCATAGGTAGGCAACTCTCATATGCGTTTCTTATCTCACTACTATTCACAACAGCATTCATGTGCCTAACAGGAGACCATATTTTGCTAAGCTTATTAGTTACTTCATCAATTGGGGCAATAAGGTTATCCCATGTTGGATTTTTATTGTCTAATAGAACATATTCAACCTCAGCTCTACATGCTTCTATAGCTTGTTCTACAGCAGGCTTTATATGTTCTGGTTTTATTTCAGAAAAAGGTGGTAAATCTGTAAATGTTGTTAATGGGTTTGGCGTAATGGTCATTAAAATACTCCCTTTTAGTTGTGATTCATAACTAGTTAATTTTGATAAATATTCCAATTTAAAGAACTATTTTAAATAGTAACATGTAAATATTTTGTTGTCGAGGTAAAGTATTATTCTATTTATTTGGGCTAAAAGTAGAAGGTGTTTTTTGCCCCTTTTTAATATTTTATTGCTGTTAGCTGGCTTAAATATTTATAAATTATAATGTAACTAAACTTCAGATTGTCTCGTACTGTT
>DMEM01000172.1:4749-5522 GCA_003450915.1 Alphaproteobacteria bacterium | reverse complement strand
TTGAAATATAAGAAAAAATGTTTATCTTGATGTGCATTGTTAATTAGGAAAAGAAAACGGAAGTAAAGTTGTATGCAAAAAATTGAAGGTGTTTTGTTTGATTGTGATGGGGTTATTTTAGATACAGATAACTCATATAGATTGTTGGTTTCAAATTTATTGACCAATACATTTAATTATCCAATTTCATTAGATCAAACAATTGAACGTTGGAAAGGTAAAAATGCCGACCAAATAGCAAGAGAACTAACTTTTGAAGGGCACGACTTTGCAGATGATTTTATTAGAGAAATTCATATCTTATCAAATGATTATAAAATTGATGAATCAATAGTAGTGCCAAGCTTAAGAACTTTATTAGCTTCTATTAAAGATTATCCAAAAGCAATTTGTTCAAACGGTAGGTCAACCAGAATTACAAGCAACTTAAAAGATGTTAACTTACACAATGAATTTGATTTTGTTTTAGGGAGGGATATTTTAGGTGTTATGAAACCAAATCCTCAAGTTTATTTAAAAGGGGCAGAAAAAATTGGTGTTGAAATTGAAAATTGTATCGTTGTAGAAGATTCTCCAGTTGGGTTGCAGGCAGCTAAAGACAGTGGTGCAATGACGATTGGTTTTATAGGAACAGGGGCTTTAAAAGAAGAACTAGAAATTTTAAACCCAGATTTTATTGTAGAAGACTTAGAAGAAGTGGTAAAAATTATTAAAGAAAACAGTTAATAAATAAAGGACTCAAAAATGAACGTTAATAAAGGTGCGATGTTTGG
>DMEM01000172.1:0-4705 GCA_003450915.1 Alphaproteobacteria bacterium | reverse complement strand
AGGTGCGATGTTTGGGCTTGATGCTAGAATTGCATTGGCAATTTTTGGAGCGCTATCGGTAATATCAGGAGCTGCACTTTATAGTGCTATTAAGCAGGCTCGAGCTACGGCATTTTTAACTGAAATGAAAGAAATTGGTAAAGCCTGGGAGTCTTACTATATAGATACCGGTGGAAATCTACCTCAGAATAGTCTAGATTCTAGTAATGGTCAGTTTTACTGGTTAAAAAACAATTTCCTGGTCGAAAAGCCTGCAGGCGAAAGTAATTGGAATGGTCCTTATTTATCTTATGATCCAATGGGTTATGCATTAAAAGACTCATCAACAGGTCATAAAATATATATGGGTCTGTTAAAAAATGAAGATTCTTGGAATGATTGGATTGATGGTAGGTGTCTTTCAGGTAAAAATTGTTCGGTATGGGGCTTTATATCAGAGATAGAAGATGATGCCATGGCTTTAGGTATTGATAGTATCGTTGATAATTCTGATGGCCTTGATAAGGGGGCATTTAGATGGTTCCTACAGGGAAACTCAACATATGCTTATATGTTAAAAGTAGCTCCTATAAAAAACCCAAATGATTAAAAAATAAAAAGTAAAAATATAAAGAAGCTCCCAATTAGGGAGCCTTTTTAATTCTAATAAGTTTTTTATAAAGCTTGAATTTGCTTTTCAATTTGCTCTAAGCTTGTACCGCCTGAGTTTTGACGTCGAGCAACAGCTTTTTCAACAGTAAAGTTATATTCAGTAAGAACAGAGTAACCTTTTTCTGTGATTGTTGAATTAACAAAGTCTAAATCAAGTTCATGTACTTGGATTTTTTGCTCTTGAGCTTTTGCTACTAGCTCTGCAACAATTTTATATGCATCACGGAAAGCAATACCGTTTTCAACTAAAAAGTCAGCTACTTCAGTTGCTAGGATATGACCTTTATTGCAAAGTTCTGCAGCTCTATCTTCATTAATTGAAATTTCTTCTAAGAAACCTGTCCATGCTTTAATAATATAATTTAGCTCATCAAAACCACGCATAAATACTTGCTTAGTTTCATGTAAGTCTGATCCATAACTAGTTGGAACTGTTTTAACTAAGCTAATTGCATCAGTATAAGCTCCAATAATGTGAGATGCTTTACCACGAGTTAGTTCTTGAACATCTGGGTTACGTTTGTTTGGCATAATTGATGAACCAGTTGACCATCTTTTAGATAGGTTTAATAATTCAACAGGAGTTGCAGCCCAATAAATACAGTCTTCAGAAAATCTAGAAAAATGAGTTGCACAAATTGCAAATGTGTTTAATGCGTTTACTAAAAAGTCTCTATCACCAACTGCTTCATATGAATTAATATTAGGTTGTTTAAAACCTAATTCATCAGCAACAACTTGTAAGTTTAATGGTAGTGGAGTACCAGCTAAAGCAGCTGCACCAAGTGGCATAGATCTTAAAGCATATTTTTTAGCAGATGCTAAACCAGCTAAATCTTTTTTAAACATATTAGCATAAGCTAGCATAATATGAGCAAATGAAACAGGTTGACCATGTTGTAAGTGAGTTGAACCAGGAACATAGATATGTTTAGTTTCAATAGCTTTTTGCTTTAAGATTGGAATAACTTTTTCTAGGTTATCGATTGTTTCTTGAACTGAATCAGCAATGTAAAGTCTCATTGTTGTAGCAATTAGATCGTTTCTAGAACGTCCAAGGTGCATTTTTTTACCAATGATTCCACATTTTTCTGATACGAAGTTTTCAAGGTGCATGTGAATGTCTTCATCTCTAATGTTCCATTCAAATTTATCAGCTTTAATTAGGGCTTCTGCCTCATCTAAAGCTGCACATGCATTTTCAAAATCTTGTTGGTTAATAACCTCTAGCCTTACTAGTTCACGAGCCCAAGCTTTTTGTACCCTAACTTCTTGTGCTGCGATCCTTTTATCAAACACAATACCATTTGTAAATTCAAATAGTTCATCTGGTTGCTTGTAGTTAAGCTGTGATTGTAGTATAGCCATATTTTATTATCCTTTTATTTTAAGTTAATTGTTAATATTTGTATTTACAATATTACTACACTTATGATATAATTTACAACGTATTTTAATAAAAAATTTATTTGTAAATCTAGGAGAAAAATAAATGCTTACATTTGAACAGCAATTAACAGGTCTTATACAACAATCTTTTAAAGCACTAAACTTTGATGAAAAGTTTGGTAAAGTTGTTATTTCTAATAGGCCAGAGTTATGTCAATTTCAGTGTAATGCTGCAATGCCATTAGCTAAAATTGCTAAAAAAGCACCTATTGAAATAGCAAAAGAAATTATTGCTAATATTCCTGAAAATGACATCATTGGCTCTATTGAAGCTGTAATGCCAGGCTTTATTAATATTAACCTAACAACTGAGTTTTTAGCATCTCAAACACAAAACTTAGTAAATGATAAACGCCAAGGATTAGCAAAAACAAAAAATCCTAAAAAATCAATTATTGATTATTGTGGTGCTAACATTGCTAAATCAATGCATGTAGGCCATTTAAGAGCAACTATTATTGGAGAATCAATTAAGCGTATTTCTAAGTTTATTGGCGATGATGCTTTAGGTGATATTCACCTAGGAGACTGGGGTACACAAATGGGAATGGTTATTACAGCTGTTAAAGAACAACAACCAGAATTACCATATTTTGATGAAAGCTTTGAAGGAGAATACCCTAAACAAGCACCGTTTACAATTAAAGATCTAGGTGTGATGTATCCAGATATCTCAGGTAGATCTAAAGAAGATGAAGGTTTAAAAGAAGAATGTAGAAAAGCAACAGTAGAACTACAATCAGGAAGAAAAGGTTATAGAGCACTATGGCAACATATTGTTGATGTAACAATGGTTGAGCTAAAAGCAGACTTAGCAGATTTAAATGTAGATTTTGACTTGTGGTTAGGTGAGGCTAGTTCTGATGCATTTGTTCCTGCAACTGTAGAACAAGTTAAAGCATCTGGAGTATCAAGAGTATCTGATGGCGCAACAATTGTAGATGTTACTCCTCAAGGTAAACATGAGGTTACTCCATTAATGCTTCTTAAATCTGATGGTGCTGTAGTATATGCAACAACAGACTTAGCAACAATTAAAGAACGTGTTGATGAGTTTAAAGCTCAAGAGATTGTTTATGTAGTAGATGGTCGTCAAAGCTTACATTTCTATCAAGTATTTGATGTAGCGAAACGTTCAGGTATTGCAACAGATACAAATATGATTCATGCTGGCTTTGGTACTGTTAATGGTAAAGATGGTAAACCTTTTAAAACTCGTTCGGGTGGAATATTAAAACTTCGTGATTTAATTAACATGGGTAAACAAGCAGCATTCGACAAAATGGTTGAAGCAGGGCGTGGTGATGTTTTTAATGAAGAAGAAATGAAAGAAATTGCTCAAAAAGTTGGTGTTTCTGCTATTAAATTTGCAGACCTTATGAACCATCGTTCAGCAAACTATATTTTTGATATTGAGAAGTTTGTTCAATTTGAAGGTAAAACAGGGCCATACTTACTTTATACTGATGTACGTATTCATTCAATGCTTGCAAAAGCATCAGA
This sequence comes from Alphaproteobacteria bacterium, assembly GCA_003450915.1. Taxonomy (GTDB): domain Bacteria; phylum Pseudomonadota; class Alphaproteobacteria; order UBA1280; family UBA12223; genus UBA12223. The sequence goes on along the minus strand of DMEM01000172.1, from coordinate 1,102 downwards.
AGCAGGCTTAAAAGCAGGTACTATTATTCCAGCAACAACAGATTCTGAAATTAACTTAATGCTAACATTAGATAAGTTTAAAACAGCAATTTCTAAAGCTTATGATGATAAAGCTCCAAATGTTATTTGTGATCATGCGTTTGCACTAACTCAAGCTTATGCAAGATTCTACAATGATTGTCACATCTTAAATGAAAAGGACTCTGCAAAACAAGCAAGCTGGTTAGCACTATCAACAATTGTTGCTAAGCAATTAGAGCTTATTTTTGAGCTATTAGGACTTCAAGTTCCTGACAAAATGTAAATACATATTAAATATTAAATTTGGAGTCTTGTGCTCCAAATTTTTTGGGTAAACTATAGATATTATAATAAAAAAAGAAGAGGGACAAAAATGTTCTTTAATAAAAAAAGAGAAGTTATATTTTTTAGACACGGTGAAACAAACTGGAATAAAGCAGGCTTAGTACAAGGGAGAACAGATATTTATTTAAATCCAGAAGGTATTTTGCAGGCTGATAGACTAGGTAGGAAATTAAAAGGTGAAGATGTAGATTTTGTGATCTCTAGTCCGTTAAGGCGTGCAAAAACAACTGCTAAGATTGTGCTTGATGTACTAGATAAACCTCATAACTTAAAATGTTCTTCAGCTCTTGTAGAAAGAGATTTTGGGGTTGTAGAAGGGCGTAAATTTGATGAAATTCTAGTTGAATACAAAGAAATATTTGATATTATGGATGATGATACTCATCCTGAATGTTTACATGCAACATTTCCAAATGGTGAATCAAAGTACGAAGTTTTAACTAGAGTTATGAATTATGCTTGCAATTTTATGAACTCTAATGCACAATATAAAAAGGTTGCTGTTTCATGTCATGGAGGTATTTTGCGTTATATTAATTTATTTATTAATAAACAGATTGCAGGATACGGGAATTGTGACTATATAAAAGTAAACCTAAAAGATTTAGAAGCATACAATAAAAAGCTTGTAGGCCTTTGCGAAAAATAATAAATAGATAAAAGAATAAAAAAGGAGTTTATCTAAAAATGAAAAAATTATATTCAGTACTAGCAATGTTAATGTTTATGTGTTTTG
>DMEM01000171.1 GCA_003450915.1 Alphaproteobacteria bacterium | reverse complement strand
CCAGTGCTTTAATCATAGCACTTATAGTAGAAATAATTACTCCTAAAATTACTAAATAAAACATACCCTCAGCTTCTCTTTTTTTCATTCTTTATAATCCCTTTAACAACTATTAAGTTTAAATTGTTTTTAAATAATACTCCTATTTTAATAAAAACACAACCAAGCATTTATCTTTTGCTCAACATACCTTCCTGCTCCGCCCAGATATAAGTTTTTGAGTTGATGTCTATTAGTTGGGCTGCCGTTACATTTGGTGGCTGTTTTTTATTTTAATTTTTCTTATTGGCACGTTATATGCATTAGTTTATCTGTAATTTAATATTTATGGAGAAATGGTATGTATATCAAACAAGTTTTAAGCATTATTCTATCAGTTATGTTTGCCTTTAATGCAAATGCATCTGCTAATGAAAGCAGAATTAAAGACATTGCAGATATTGAAGGTGTTAGAACTAACGCATTAATAGGTTATGGTTTAGTTGTTGGTTTAGCAGGAACTGGTGATTCAAGTAACTCTGTTCCATTTACAGTACAGTCAATGGTTAATATGCTTGAAAAATTTGGTGTTAACTCAAGAGCAGATCTTGATTCTATTAGAATGGAAAACGTTGCTGCTGTTATGATTACCGCTGAACTACCTTCATTTGCACGCCAGGGTTCAAAATTAGATATTGTTGTTTCTTCATTAGGTGATGCTGAGTCATTAGAAGGCGGGCAGCTATTAGCAACTCCATTAATTGCAGCAGACGGTAACACATACGCTATTGCTCAAGGAGCATTAGTTGTTGGAGGTTTTCAGGCTAAAAGTGGATCAGATAGCGTTTCAAAAAACCACTTAACATCAGCTAAAATTGCAGATGGTGGAACAGTAGAAAGAGAGCTAGGCTTTGACCTTAAGCAGCTAAAACAATTAAGATTTATTCTTAGAAATCCAGATTTTACAACGGCACTACGTATTAAAGATAAAATTAATGAATCATTTAAAGAAGAAATCGCAAAAGCAACTGATAATGCAACAGTTGATGTGCAAATTCCAACAAGGTACAAAAACTACCTAGTATCAGCAATCGATAAAATTCAAAATCTAAAAGTAGTTCCAGATTCTGTAGCTAAAGTTGTTGTAGATGAAAAAACAGGAACAATTGTATTAGGTGAAGACGTTAAAATTTCAAGAATTGCTATTTCTCATGCAAATCTAACTATTAGAGTTTCAAGTATTACAGATGTTTCTCAGCCAAAGGCTCCATTTGCAGGTGGTGAAACTAAGGTTGTTAAAAATCAAGATATAGAGGTTGAGGAAAAAGTAGGTAAGTTTAAAGAAGTAGGCAGTAATGTTTCACTTTCAGACTTAATAGAAGGCTTAAATGCTTTAGGAGTATCACCAAGAGATACAATTAGTATTCTACAAAGCATTAAAGCAAGTGGTGCTTTACAAGCTGAAATTAAACTAATCTAGTAATAGGAATATTAGGCACTATGCAAATAAACTCAATAAATTCAAATTTAGCAACATCTAATAGGGTAGAAAAGCAAGTTCTATCAAAAGATGAAGTTATTGAAAACAAAGCTAAAGAGCTAGAGAGTTTCTTTGTTTTTCAAATGTTACAACAAACTCAGCCTGAAGTTGATCTTGATAGTGACTTTTCAGGGGGCACTGTAGAGCAAACTTTTAGACCTATTTTAAATCAGTATTTAGCTGATGAAATTGTAGAGGCTGGGGGTATTGGGCTTAAAGAAGATTTTGTAAATCAAATGAAAAAATACGAGAAGGTAGATAGTTATGGTAGATAATTTAAAACAAGCACTATTAGAGTGTAATGAAACATGTAAGCAACTTTCTACTTTATTAGAAGAAGAAAATGTTTATTTAACAGAAAAGCGAAATATTAAAATTGTAGAAACAAATGTAAAAACTAAAAAGCATTTAACTTTGCAGTTAGAAAAATTTATTGGAGTTATTAAAACTAACTTTGAAGTAATTAGAACAAACCAAGAAATGATTAGAGACTTAAATGTTTTTAAGAAATTAATAGAAGGTTATAAGTCACTAGTGGAAAAAAATGCCATGTTGTTACGCTCGGCATATACTGCAACTAGTATGATTTTGGAGACAATACAGAAAAAAACACAAAGACCGGCGGTAAAAACTTACAATGCTTATGGTCATGTACAAGAAAATGTGGATAGAGGTCCATCGCTTGTTAATTATAGTGTTTAATAAGGGTGTGAATTATAAGTAAATTTAAAAAAAATGAAATTAATACTTAAAGAAGTAAGGTTTTTTTGGCACATTAATTGCAATATATACATGAAGTTATTTATAAAATAAAAGGATTAGTAATATGGGATCATTAACAGGAGCGATAAACACTGCTAACAGTGCATTAAGGTTTAACCAAAATGCTATTAGTACTGTGTCTAATAACATTGCTAACGCTAATACTGTTGGTTATACTCGTCAGGTTATTACTGCTGAAAACAATGTTATTGCAGGGCAAGGCCAGGGTGTAACAAGTGGTACTATAATTCGTTATGCTGATCAGAATTTGCAATCAGGAATGGATCAGCAAAAGGCTAATCTTACTTATAATAAAACTATTTCAAACTATTTTGATGCAATTGAGAAGCAATTTGGTAAACTAACAAAAGCTGATTCAACAACTACGGGAAGTAGTTTAGATGGCCAAATTTCAGACATGTTCAGTCAATTAAATAACTTAGTACAAGATCCAACTTTATCAAGTAACAGGGTTACATTTAAAAACTCATCTTTACAAACAACTGATAGATTAAATAGACTATCAAATGACTTAGCTGAAAACCAAATTTCAATTGATGATCAAATTACAAATGATATAGCTGTTGTTAATGCATCATTGAAAAATATTTCAGAGTTAAATAGTCAAATTGCAAAAGTTGAACGTGCAAATGGTAACTCATCAGATTTAAGAGATTTAAGACAAAAAGAAATTGATAAGGTTTCAGAGCACTATTCGGTTAAAGCTGTAGAAAAAGAAGATGGAGTTATTCACCTTTCATTAGACAGTGGTAAAGTTCTAGTTGATAGTTCTTATGTAAAAATGTCTAGAATATCAGGTAGTCCATTTGGTGGAATTGGATTTAATAGAGTATTAGATGATGACAAGCTAAGTACTACAACACAAATTTTAACAGATGAAGATCTACAAACTGGTAATATAGGTGCATTAATTGACCTAAGAGATAAAGAAATACCTGATTTATTAGCTCAGCTAGATAACTTTGCAACATCGTTTATGGAAGAGTTCAATAACGTTCATGCACAAGGTTCAGCAGTTCCTCCTCCTGCAGAGTTGGCAAGTATTGCTCATGTAAATGCAGGAATTACAGATTTAGTAGGCGAACTAGGATTAAAAGCAGGTACAGACTTTGATATATCAATTGTAGATAAAAGCGGAAATCCTGTAGCAACAACAGCTAACCTGCCTTATGTAGGTAGTGTAAATAATTCAACAGTTGTAGGTACAACAACAGGAACATTTGACCCTGATGCATACCTTGCAGCAAATGGTGCTAATGCACAAATAGAAGGAACATCAAACCTTGAGTATCTAGGTGCTAATATGTATCGTGTAACAGATCCTTCTGGTGGGCTTCATACAGCAACATTAACTCCGGGTGGTTTTCCTGTAGGGGGAACTCCTGCTCAGTTAGATTTTGGTAATGGTATGGTATTAAATGTTGATCCTGCAACAGCAGAACCTGTAGTGGGTAACATTGGTACAATTGATACTAAACTAGATAGCGGTCCGGTTAGAGTTGAAGCTGGTGATACTTTAGATGATTTAGCTACAAAAATTAATAATAATGCAGCTTTAGCTGGGCAGGTAACTGCAACTGTTGAAAATGGAGCTTTAGTTTTAAAATCAACTATTCCAGATAACGGAGTGGTTTTAGGTAATGACCCGACAGGTGATACATTTAATCATTTAGGTTTTAATAGGTATTTTGAAGGAACTAGTGCTTCAGACATTACAGTGTCAAGCTCAATTACGTCAAACCTGAACAATATTGCGACTGGTCGCATGGGGTCTAATGGTGGCTTTACTAATACAAATAATGAAAATGCTGTTGCATTAGTAAACTTACAAAATACTAAGTTTTCATTTAATCCTGCAGGTAGTTTAAATGCTCAAGACAGTACTTTAAGTGAATACTTTATTTCAATCACATCATCATTTGCAGCAAACGTTGCAGCAAATACTCAGCAGCAAGACTTTAACCAGTCATTATATAATGATTTTAATGCAAGAGTTCAGTCAGTTTCTGGTGTTAATACTGATGAAGAGTTTTCTAACTTGATTGTTTATCAAAGAGGCTTTGAGGCTTCTTCAAGAATGATTAAGACAATTGATCAGATGTTAGAAACACTGATTAACATGGTTTAATGAAAGGGTAGAAAAATGAGAGTAACAAATATGCAAAATGCTATGCAGAGTATTTCAAGAATACAAAACTCAGCAGAAGCAGTTTTTAAAAGTGATTATCAAGTATCAACTGGTTTAAAATCAGATAAATACTCTGATGTTTCAGGGAGTCTTTCTCAGATTCTTTCAACAAAAGATACTCAAAGCCAGCTAAAGTCATACGATAAGAATTTAACAAATATGGAGTCGCACTTAAAGGCTGTAGAAACTTCATTACAAAGTATGCAGAAAATATTAACAGAAGCAACTTCTTTAGCAACCTTAGCGCTTAACGAAAACACTCCAGAAGATAGAGCATCGTTAGCAGCTACAGCAGAAGGTTTGGCTAAAAACCTTGACTCGCTGATGAATCAGCAATTCCAAGGTAAATACATTTTTTCAGGTCAGGCTACGAATGTTCCAGTAACTAACGGAACATCTCCAACAGCCTATACAGGAACACCAGTTTCAACATCTTACTATCAAGGAGATCAAGAAAAACTTTCTACGATAGTATCAGAAGGAACAGTGTTAGAGTACGGCATTACCGGTGATAACCAAGGTTTTGCAGATTTGAAAGCAGGGATTGAAGCACTGTGGTACGGTCTAAAAAATGATGATGAAGATAGCTTAAAAGGAGCTACAGACCTTATCACAAACGCTCAAACAAACTTTGGTAGTATGTTGGGTAATGTTGGAGGCGAAATGAAACAAGTTGACATTTTGCAAGAACAAATCCAAAACACCGAAGACTTTCTTACCGAGCAACTTCAAGAGTTGCAAGGTGTAGATTCGACAGAAGCAATCAGTAACTTAAAATCAAATGAAGCAGTTCTGGAAGCTAACTTGTCGTTGATAGGACGAATAAATAAGATTTCTTTATTAGACTATATATAAAGTTTTCTTATAGCATTTACTGGACTTTTGGGCTTAAATTGATTATATTATAGTACATAGTACGAAAATAAAATCGGTAAAAGTTAAGTAAAGGACATACATAATGCTAGTCGTATCTAGAAAAAAAGGTGAAGCTATTGTTATTAATGATGATATTGAAATAATAGTTTCTGAAATTAAAGGAAGCCAAGTTAAATTAGGAGTTCAAACTTCTAAAAAGAACAAGGTTTACAGAAAAGAACTTTACTTGAAAATTAAACAGGCAAATGAATCTTCAGTAAACTTTGATCCCTCAGATATTGGCGACCTAAAAGTAAAAATGGAGAAGACCGATGGCAGAAGTACAAATAGAGAAGGTAATGATTGATAACGAAGACAAACTGATTTATCAAACTCCTTACGGTGAAATTGAACTACAAGAAGACAAACTATTATCATTTTCAGATGGTATCGTTGGTTTTTCAAACTGCACAGTGTTTGGCTTAGCGTCACACCCTGCAGTTAAAAATTCACCTATTCTTATTCTACAATGCGTAAACGATGCTACAGTTAACTTTGCAGTAGTTGATTCTAAATCACTAAGCTTTGAATACTCAGCTGAAGACATGGCAGAAGCTATTAAATCTTCAGGTGTTTCTTCTAAAGATGCAATCGTTATGTTTATCTTAAGAACAAACGAAAGTGATGAAGGTGCGAAATCAATCACAGCAAACGTGAAAGCTCCAATCGTTTTAGATGCAACAAATAAAGTAGCTAAACAAGTTATTCTAAATAACAGAGATTTATCTACTCAATACGAAATCTAAAATATAATTTTTACTTATATACAAGGATAGTATAGAAGTTATCAAAATGTATAAAATAATATTTTTTGATAGATTCAATGGTTTTTAAAAGGATTTAAAAATAATAAAAACAATTATATTTTTAACCATACTATAAATAGGACTCTCTGCTTAGTTAGAGAGTCTTTTTTTATTTTAATATGAAATTATTGTTCAATAATTTCCCCTATTTTTCTCGTCATGTACTGGTAGTACATTTTCTCGCTAAATATGCAAAATTCTTTTCCAAAATTTAATATTAAAAATAGCTAAGTGTTTTTGTTTGAAATATTTTATATATTTGAGTATATTGTTTAAATAAATGTGTATTTCTTTAAATAAAGGTGAATGAAAATGATACAAAGAGCAACTGATGATCGACGCGTTAAAAAATTAAAGGTTGATGTTAATAGAAGAAAAATCAGAAGAAGAAAAGAAGATCGTGCGAATGTTAAAAGTTATTATGCAGTATTAGGTTTAAGTTGTGCAACTTTGCTAGTTATAGGCACTATTTCATTTATTTGGGGGTAAAAGGAGAATCGCTTGTTTAAAAGCTCTTTTTTTTATTGAATGTGACTTTATAATTGAAGAAAATACGTTTTTATTATAGAATTAAGATTAAATATATAATAATTCTTAAGGAACTAAAAAATGTTTATAAAAAAAGGTGCTATGTTTGGGCTTGATGCTAGAATTGCTTTAGCAATATTTGGGGCTCTATCTGTAATATCAGGAGCTGCATTATACAGTGCTATTCAAGAGGCAAAAGTGATAGCTTTAATCTCTGAATTTGCAGAAGCTAAAAAAGCATGGGAGGCATATTATTTAGACACAGGAGAGCAGCCACCGGTTTATCCTGCTGGTAAAGAGTTTTTTGATGCTTCTTATTTAGTTGAAGATAATTCTATTACCGGTTGGCAAGGGCCTTATTTACCCTTCCTTAAGGATTCATCAACTCCATATTGGTTATCGCACAGTACTTACTCTAATTTAATATATATTAACACTACAGATGTTTCATGGGGAGAGGGCGGAAATAGCTGGGTTACCTATTATTGTCCGACAGGAGGCCTAAATTGCTACTCGTGGATTATGATTTTAGAATCAGAAGACTTAGGCTTAGTAAAAGCATTAGATGAAAAATATGATGGAGTAGTTGATGCAAAATCTGGTAATTTTAGATGGTATCAAGTTGCTGGTAAATACAGATTAATTTTAAAAAATATTAAATTTAATTAAATAAAAA
>DMEM01000001.1 GCA_003450915.1 Alphaproteobacteria bacterium | reverse complement strand
AATATTTTTTCAATAAAAAAGAACCTACTTAAAGATTATCTTAAGTTATAACTATCTCTTTTTAACTTATTTTATCTTATAAACAAAGATTAAAAGTCTTCCAAATAATTAGTTTTGCTTTTATATGCTTCAATAGCATTCTTTACATAAGGAACCATATTTTCAGGCAGGTTATTTAAATCAAACCATTTTAGTTCTCTACATTTTTCTGGCTCGTTATTGTTTAAAGTTGATAAGTCTAGATCTTTAAGCTCGAAAAAAGTACAAAAATATGGAACCTCATCTACTGTTCTATGCATTGAAACAACATGTTTAAGACTCTTTTTATATACCGAAAGATTAACTTCTTCTTGTAACTCTCTAATTAAAGCTTGAGTTGATACTTCTTTATCATCAACGTGTCCTGCTGGAACTCCAAATAAACCGTCACAATAACCAGTTTTTATCCTTACAGATAGTAAAATTTGATTATCTTTAATAATAAACGCATGTGCTGCTGCTTTTAAAATTTGTTTTTCTGCCATTAACCTACCCTTTTATATTTTTAATTTAAACCTTTACACAATTATATACTTTTAAATATAAATATAACAGATAAAAAATACAAATATAACTAGATAATTAAAAATAGAAAAACACTGCAGAATCCTGCAGTGCTTTCATTTAAGAATTTTCGATATTTTATATGGAACCAATCTAACGTTCTATATAAACTTCAGCAATTTTGACATCTCCGCCTCTATCACTGATAATCTTAACGCGGACAAGGCTTCCGACTTCAACAAACATTCCCTGTTTACTATCGCGAGTTACGTAACAGACTCTATCAACCTTGTCTAAAAGTTCTGTTACAGGCGACTTCACAGAAATACAACGACTACTTGATGACAAGTCAGAGATTTGAGTAACCTCTCCTACTATCTCTCTTATAGGCTCTGAATTACCCTGATTATCAAAACTAGATCCAAGATAGAAACCGACAAAGAGACCAATAATAAGAGCTAAACCAACAGGTAACATTTTCATAAATTACTCCGTTTAACAAAAAAATAAGATTGTTGGCAAAAACCAACAAGTGAATAAATATATATTTAATATAATAATTGAGTATAAAAAAACAAGAGCCGTAAAACTCTTGCCTTTTATTATTTTAACTTTTCTTCTAATAAAGGTTTAAATTTAGCTATTAAACCCTGTACAGGCCAAACTGCACCGTCGGCAAAGGCACAAATTGTTTTGCCTTCAATTTTATGAGTTAGTTTAACTAGTTTGTCGATATCTTCGATTGAACCTTTACCATTAATAAGTTTTTCAAGGTCTCGATAAACCCAAGGGATACCTTCACGACACGGTGTACATTGCCCGCAAGTTTCATGCTTATAAAATCTTGAAATTCTTAACATAATATCAAGTAAATTTTCATCTTTAGAAATCACAACAACCCCTGCTGTACCTAATGAAGAATTAAACTGTTTTAGTGAATCGAAATCCATGATTGCTGTTTCAGCTTCTTCAGGAGTTAATAGTTTTGTAGATGAACCACCCGGAATAACAGCTTGTAGATTATCCCAACCACCTTTTACTCCTCCACAAAAATCTTCAATAAGCTCTTTTAATGGAACACCTAAAGCAACTTCTATATTTTTAGGAGAATTAATAGCACCTGAAACTGAAAATACTTTTGTGCCATGGTTATTCTCTGAACCAAACTGAGTCCACCAGTCTAAACCTTTTTTAGCAATAACACCCATTTGAGCAATTGTTTCAACGTTATTAACTGTTGTTGGACATCCATATAAACCAAAGTTAGCTGGGAATGGTGGTTTTAACCTAGGTTGACCACGCTTACCTTCTAATGATTCAAGCAATGCTGTTTCTTCACCACAAATATAAGCACCTGCACCCATATGAATGTAAATATCACAAATACCTTCTTTTAGATAACCTGCTTCATACGCTTGATCGATTGCTTCTTGCATTCTAACTGATTCAATATGGTATTCGCCTCTTATATACACATAAGCAGTTTTAGCTTGTAAACAATGACAACCAATAATTAACCCTTCTACTAGAGTATGAGGATCATTTCTTAAGATATCACGATCTTTACATGTACCTGGTTCTCCTTCATCAGCATTACAAACTAAATAGTTTGGTTTCTCATCTGTAGGATCTGGCATAAAGCTCCATTTAATCGCTGTAGGAAAACCTGCACCACCACGTCCACGCATACCACATGGTTTTAATGAATTGATAATCTCTTTAGGATCTTTTGCAAGAACTTCAGCTAATCTATCATAGCCTCCACGCTCTTTATACCCTTCTATAGACCAATCTAAATCACCATCTAGGTTCTTAAATACTTTATCTTCAAAACTTACTGCGAACTTACTCATTCACTTATCCTTTCTAAAGAATGTCATCCTGAACTTGATTCAGGATCTCTTTATATATATTATAACTTTGATATTTCATTGTATAAACCTTTCCACTCTTCATTAAAACTTGTTATTAAATTTCTTTTCCAGTCCTTATGCCAATTTTTTAACTGCTTTTCTCTCTCAATTGCCAACTCTATATCATCAAAAATTTCATAATAGACTAGTTTTTCAATATTATACTTTTCCGTAAAACCTTCAACCAATTTATTCTTATGCTCGTAAACTCTTTTAACTATGTTACTCGTTACCCCTATATATAAAACATTATCATTTTTATTAGAAAGGATATAAACATATGAATTTTGCATAAAATAATCTTTCTTTGTGAGATCCTGAATCGAGTTCAGGATGACGTTTGGTATAGCTCAGGATGACGTATGCTAGTTGCCTATGATAGATATTGCTGCTTATCCTTTCGCTTTTAGTTTTTGAACTAATTCTTTTGCTGAAGTTGCGTTTTGTCTAAACTTATATGCTTTATTAACTTGAACTACCGGGCTTTGAATACAAGCACCTAAGCATTCTACCTCTGTAATCGTAAATAAACCGTCTTTAGACATTCCATCTTCTATTTCACCAACTTCTTCTTTTAATGATGTTAACACCTTACCTGAACCTGTTACCATACATGCACAATTAGTACATACTTGTAGGTGATACTTCCCTACTGGCTTTAAGTTAAACATAGTATAAAATGTTGCAACTTCTTGAACTTTAATTAATGGCATTTCAATAGTATCTGCTACTAACTGCATTAGCTTTACAGGTAACCAACCATCAAACTCATCTTGAGCATAATGTAATAATGGTAGTAATGTTGATTTCTTACCTTTTTCATTATCTGGATACTTTGCCTTTATTGTTTCAATATGAGCTAATTGTTCTTTGCTCCATTTAAAGTCTTGATCTGCTCTTTCCATTTTTGATTTGTAGTGTTCATTCTTTGAGTTCTTATACTCATTTGCTACATCTACAATATCTACTGTAATTCTATCCATTATCTATCAATCTCCCCAAATACAACGTCCATAGTACCGATAACTGCTACAACGTCTGCTAACATATGTCCTTTTGTCATAAACTCCATTGATTGTAGATGTGTAAACCCGGGAGCTCTTACTTTACACCTATAAGGCTTATTAGACCCATCTGATACTAAATACACACCTAACTCACCTTTTGGTGATTCTACAGCAGTATATACGTCACCTGCAGAAACATGGAATCCTTCTGTATAATATTTAAAGTGATGAATTAAACTCTCCATATCATTTTTCATATCTTTACGCTTTGGAGGAGAGAATTTAAAGTTCTGAACTTTAATATCGCCTTTAGGCATTTTATCAATACATTGACGAACGATTTTTAAGCTTTCTCTCATTTCTTCCATTCTTACAAGATAACGATCATAACAATCACCGTTTTTACCTACAGGAATTCTAAAGTCTAATTTATCGTATACTTCATATGGTTGAGACTTTCTTAAGTCCCAAGCTACTCCAGAACCTCTTAACATTGCTCCAGAAAAACCACGTTCTACAGCTTCATTTGCACTAACTACTGCAATATCTACAGTTCTTTGTTTCCAAATACGGTTTTCTGATAGTAAATCTTCATACATATCAATGTTTTTAAGCTCTTCATCTATAAACTCATCAATTTGTTTTATTAATGAATCGGGAATATCTTTATCTACCCCACCTGGGCGGAAGTAATTTGCGTGCATTCTAGCACCTGAAGCGGCTTCATAAAAATCAAAAATTTTCTCTCTTGATTTAAATGCGTATAAGAAAATACTCATCGCACCAATATCAAGCCCGTGAGTTCCTAACCACATAAGGTGGCTTAATACTCTTGTAAGTTCACAATACATAACTCTTATATACTGAGCTCTTAATGGAACTTTAATTTGACAAAGTTTTTCAATTGATAAACACCATACATGTTCATTAGCCATCATTGATACATAATCAAACCTATCAAAGTATGGTAAAGCCTGTAGATATGTTTTATCTTCAATTAGTTTTTCTGAACCTCGATGTAATAAACCGATATGAGGATCTGCTCTTTCAACAACTTCACCATCTAGTTCAAGAATAAGACGCATAACACCATGAGCTGCAGGATGTTGAGGTCCAAAGTTAACCTTCATATTTTCTCCTACAAAAACTTCTTTTTGCTGTAGATTTTTATCAGTCATTTCTTTTATTCCTTATCCTTAAACTCATCGATAGAAAATGGCTTGTCTTCTTCTGCTAAATCAAAGTTATTATTTAACTGATTCCATTTGCTTTGAGTATCGTAAAATCTTGTGTCTTCTGGTAGATCAACATCTTTATAAACGCAGTCTTGTACATCTTCATCATAAAACATGTCTTTTTTACCAAAAATTGGAAAGTCTTTTCTTAATGGGTGACCTTCAAAATCATAATCTGTTAAAATACGTTTTAGATTTGGGTGACCTTCAAAAATAATACCGAACATATCGTAAACTTCACGCTCGTGCCAATCTGCTGATTTAAACATTTCTACCACGCTTTGCACATTTTCATTCTCACTAATTTGAGCTTTTACAATTATCCTAGCGTTTTTTCTGTGAGAAAGCAGCATATAAACTAAATCAAAACGTTTTTCTCTATTTGGATAATCAACTGCCGTAACATCTACAAGTTGCATAAACTGTAGATCTTTATTTTCTTTTAACTCATGTAAAATATCAAGAATATCAACTATACTTACATGTAGTTGAATTTGGTTTAACTCATTAGAAATCTTAACTTGCTCATTTTCAAAAGCTTCTGTTAAATGTTCTAAGATTTTTTTGTTATTGTCTTTAATATGTTTATCAAAATGCATAGTTACTTACCTTGCTTTGCTGTTTTTGAAAAAACTTGTTCTTTTTGAATTTTCTTTTGTAATTGAATAATGCCGTATAATAAACTTTCAGCAGTTGGCGGACAGCCTGGCACATAAATATCAACCGGTACAATTCTATCTGAAGCTCTAACTACTGAATATGAGTGATGGTAATAACCACCTCCGTTTGAGCATGATCCCATTGAAATTACGTATTTTGGTTCTGGCATTTGATCATAAACTCGTCTTAGAGCTTTTGCCATTTTATTTGTTAAAGTTCCTGCGATAATCATAACGTCAGATTGTCTTGGAGATGGTCTGAAAACAACGCCTAATCTATCTAAGTCATAACGAGAAGCACCTGCGTGCATCATTTCAATAGCACAACACGCTAAACCGAATGTCATCGGCCACATTGAGCCACTTCTAGCCCAATTAATAAGCTTATCTGCACTAGTTAATACATAGCCAGTATTATTTAATTCAGACTTTAATTCTGTTGGTAATAAATTTAAATTTTCTTGCATAATATTAATCCCACTCTAAAGCGCCTTTTTTCCACTCATAAATAAACCCAATTGTTAATACTAATAAAAATAGCATCATAACGCTGTAACCTAAAACTCCAAAGTTACCAAATGATACTGCCCAAGGGAATAAAAATGCTACCTCAAGGTCAAAAATAACAAATAGAATTGATACTAAATAAAAGCGAACATCAAATTGTTTTCTAGCGTTATCGAATGCCTCAAAACCGCATTCATACTGTTTATACTTAGCACTATAACGTTTATCAAAACGTGCTAAAACATACGGAATTGACAGTAAAACTAAAGATAAGCCTGTCGCCATTATTATAAAAACCAAAATTGGAAAATAACTTGTTAACATATATTTATTTTTTCTTTTTTTATTAATTGAAATATTAACTATCATTTTAATTTTTTTATTAAGCTGGGTCAAGCTTTTTTTAGGCTAGCTCCCTATTTTATAACCATAGTTTTATTAATGAAATACTTTAACAAGGGCATTAAAAAAGGAGCTAATGAATTTCATTATCTCCTTTTTCGCTAATTGATGTGCTCTTGTGGCACAAAAGACAACATCTCTGCATCTAAAAATGTTACTGTGCAGTTACGACCAGATTTTGTACAAAGTTTATTAAACTGAGCTTCAATCTCGCCTTCAAGATCATCTTTAGTTTCTGCTGAAACACCGATAATTTTAACTGCCTTGATAACTGACTTTTTCAGAATCTTGTTGAACAGGCGTTCACTGAAGTCATCAATTCTGACTTCCATGTCTATAACACCTACCGCAAGTTCTTCTGCATTAAAGAAGACTGAACTGTCTTCCGTCATGGTGTAGCTTAACTCATACTCTGAGTTCTTTTCTGCAGAAGCAGAAAAAGACATAAGAGACAATACAAGCATGATAACCGATAGTAAAAATTTCATTTGAAACTCCGTAAACCTATAAATAGGTAAGAAAAGGACTAAATTGTTTATACTTAATTATAGCTAGACCCATAAGATTTCTGCTGACATTAAGGCATAAAAAAAGCAGTACGTTTGGTATAGTACTGCTTTTATTCGTTTTTATTTATTACTGACCTGTTTTGCAAGGTCTGCGTGGATATAGCTAATTTCAAATTTAGGCTGGTCATAACCGGTAACCTTTTCAATTTTAGTTTCAAGATCATACTTAAGTTTTTCTGCTACAGTTGATTCAAAATTATCCATAT
>DMEM01000035.1 GCA_003450915.1 Alphaproteobacteria bacterium | reverse complement strand
TAAAATGTAAATGAACAATAAAACAAAGTTTAAAAAAAGTTTATAATCTTGAAAAGACTACTATTCATCTTAACAATCCTGCTTTCATCATATTCTCCTGCTATGTGTATAGACAGCGGGACATATGCTATTGAACACCACACTAATATTGATAAGATAAGCTACAAATTACCAATTACCGACGAATTCAAAACAGTTCTATTAAGTGCTCTGAAAACAGGTAAAACTGTAAAAGTTGTTCACACTGTAAAAATCAGACCTATTGACCAGTGGTTTGGATGGCTAGCTGAAAAAAAATATACAAAGTACTATAAATATAATTTAATTAATAACCAATACTACATTGGTGTAAAAAAAGACAAGCTAAAGCCTGTTAGTAGCGAACAAAAACTACTAAATAATGTTACTGGTTTAAAAAATGCTCCATTTTTACCTAAAAATGTGTTACAAAAAGATAATTCTTATATCATAGATTTTACAATTACAATTAACCCTCTAGAAGAAGGCTCTTCTCCGTTATTATTATTCAAAGGAGAAAGACTAAAAGAAAGATTACACAGTGCCGTTCACTACACAGATAAATAAACAAATAAAAAGAGTTCTATTTGGCTCAAAAATGCTACCAAAATTTTTAAATTACTTTTTTGCAGTAGCACTATGTTTTATTATCGTTATGTTAGGCTTTTCATTAATTGCTATTTTTAATAATGATATATCACAATCAAGCAATCAGCTTGCATTTATTAACTTAAACTTCTTACTGCTAGCATTAACACTAACATTATTTGTACGCTACTGTATGTATCTATTCATCTACAGGAAAAGAGGTTTTGCTAAAATTAAACTAAACACGCGTTTAGCAGGAGTATTTTCTGTTTTAGCTTTTATTCCGGGAACTGCTGTTTTATGTTTTGCACTTGTATTTATCAACTCAGGTGTTGAAACATGGTTCTCAACAAGGGTAACAACATCACTAGACAACTCTTTAAGAGTTGCTCAGGCGTATTTAGCTGAACATGAAGAGCGTTTATTAATTGAAGCTAAAAACCTTGCTAAAGACCCAATTTTTTCAGCGCCAACTTTTTTAATTGATAGCCAGGCTCTAAGCCAAATTTTAGCAGAAGAGCTAGAAGAACGAGACTTAGCAGAAATATCTTTATATGATAATAAAGGTAATCTTCTTGAATTTTCTGGAGACTTAGCTCCAAACCTAAGAACTGATGATATCACTCAAGCATTTGAAACATCTTTATTTAATAAAAAAGGTGTAATCTTTAAAGAAGACAACAGTAGCAGAATTACTGCTATCGCAAAACTACCACTAGATAGTGGCTATTTAGTTTTACGCCGATGGATTCACCCTGCTGTTTTATATTACCTTGATTCAACTCAAAAAGCATATCAAGAATATTACCAACTACGTAGTGAGCGTGGCCAAGTTAAACTTTTATTCAGCTTATTCTTCATTACATTTACAATTTCTTTATTATGCGGGGCTGTATACTTTAGTGTACGCCTAGCTCAAAGAATTGTTAAACCTTTAGAATGCCTAGTTGATGGTACTCAAAAAATTGCAGAAGGTGATCTAAAAACAAAAGTTCAAGTTTTAGATAATGACGAAATTGGAGAACTAACCAATGCCTTTAACTTTATGGCAGATGAGATTAATAACAAACAAGAAGAAATCCAAGCACGTCACCAAGAAATTCAAAATAAGAGCAAAACATTAGAAGCTATCTTAACAGGTGTTAGCTCTGGGGTATTTACTTTAAGTGATAAAGGCACAATCAGAATGGCTAACAAATCTGCTGAAGAAACTTTTGGTTTAGAGCTTGGTAAAAATATTAAAAAATTCTCACCTGATATTCTTAAGCTAGCGAACCATTTTTTTGATGTAAACAACCCATACAAAACAATGCAAGAGCAAGTTAAAATTAATTTTGAAGAAACTACTAAAGAATTCTTAATTAGGATTGTATGTATCGATACAAAAAAGGATAAGGTTAAAACTATTCTAATTACATTTGATGATATTACAGAGCTAAAATCAGCACAAAAATTAGGTGCTTGGTCTGATGTTGCTCGTCGTATGGCTCATGAAATTAAAAACCCTCTAACACCTATTCAGTTAAGCGCCGAAAGACTTAAACGTAGATTTGGAAAACAAATTAAGCAAGATGAAGATCTATTTACAGATTTAACACAAATTATTATCCGTCAAGTTGATGATTTAAGATCACTAGTTAATGAATTTTCAGACTTTGCAAGAATGCCATCACCAGTGTTTGAAAAAGAAAATTTAACGTCAGTTATTCGTGAAATTATCTTACTTCAAAGCAATAGGTCTAATATTCACATTAATTTAGATCTTGAGCATGCAAACCTACCAATCCTTTGTGACACCTTACAAATCAAGCGTGTTCTAACTAATTTAATCGAAAATTCGATCAACGCGATTGAAGAAAATAATAAAAATTCATCAGGAACTATTGACATTGTTGCGAAAATATCACAAAATAGTAACATACGCTTAAAAATAACAGATGATGGTCCTGGTATTCCTGAGAATGTAGACATTAGCAAACTGTTTGATCCATATATCACAACTCGTAAAAAAGGAACTGGTTTAGGCTTAGCGATTGTTAAGAAAATTATTGATGAACACAAAGGTTCTGTTAGTTTACTTAGAAGAAAGCCAAAAGGAACAACCGTTTCGATTATCTTACCATTAGATAGATAACTCTATTTGAATCTTATTTTAAACGTATAATTCTGTAACATTTTAGATACTTTTATTATTTGCTGGCTTAGCCAAATCAAGGACAAATAATAAGAGTTTCTATAAGTTTATTTAAAATAATAAATTAAGGAATTATGAACTTATGAAATATAACGTACTTATTGTAGATGACGAATTAGATATTCGCCTGAGCATGGGTGGCTTACTTGAAGATGAAGGTTTTAATGTTAAAACTGCTGAAAGTGGCCAACAAGCTCTTGATATGATTGCTGAAGAAGTTCCTGATATTGTTCTGCTTGACATCTGGATGGAAGGCATGGACGGTTTAGAAACACTAAGCAAAATCAAGAGGAAACACGCAAACTTACCTGTTGTTATGATATCTGGTCATGGTACAGTTGAAACAGCTGTTCAAGCAACTCAAAAAGGTGCTTATGACTTTATTGAAAAGCCGCCTCAAGCAGATAGATTAATTCTAACAATTGATAGAGCTGTTCGTGACTCTAAATTAGTTCAAGAAAACTTACTTCTAAGATCACAACAAGGCCAAGTTCAAGATCTACTAGGTAGCTCAAGCCAAATTGCTAGCGTTCGTCATATGATTAAACAAGTTTCAAAAGGTGAATCTAGAGTTATGATTTCTGGTGAATCAGGAACAGGTAAAGAAGTTGTTGCTAGATTAATCCACCAAAACTCTTTAAGATCTTCAGATCCATTTTTTGTACTAAACCCAGCGGCAATTTCAGAAAACACTTTTGATATTACTCTTTACTCAATGCTTGAAAATTCTGCAAAAGGAACTCTTTACCTTGATGAAGTTGGTGACCTAAGCTTAAACATGCAAGCAAAATTATTGAAGTTTTTACAAGAAAGCATTATTGAAAACCCTGAAACAGGTGCAAAAAGAGAAGTTAACTTAAGAATTATCTCTTCAACATCTCATGATTTACAAGATTTAATCAAAAATAAATTATTTAGAGCTGATCTTTATTACAGACTTAACGTTGTTCCAATTGTTATGCCTGCCTTAAAAGATAGAACTGTTGATATTCCACCATTAGTTAATAACTTCTTAGGTTTACTTTCAACAGATAAAGACACTAAAACAGCTTTAACACCAGCTGCAATGGCAGTTTTAACAAGCTACAGCTGGCCTGGTAATGTTAGACAACTGAAAAACTTAATTGAGTGGTTAATTATTATGCACCCAGCTAAAGTGATCGATGTTGATATGCTTCCTGCTGATTTAACACTACCTGAAAATAGCGGTGAAATCACAGATTTAAATGCTGTAAAAACTTTACCACTAAGACAAGCTCGTGAAGTATTTGAAAAATCATACCTTACAGACCAACTAAAACGTTTCAACGGTAATATTTCAAGAACCGCTGACTTTGTTGGCATGGAACGTTCAGCATTACACAGAAAACTAAAAACATTAGGTGTAAACTTAAAAGCTGAATTACATGATGATTTAGACTAAAAATTTTAACCACTAAAAAAGCTACCTTATATTAGGTAGCTTTTTATATATTAAAGAAGATGTAA
>DMEM01000027.1:289-3235 GCA_003450915.1 Alphaproteobacteria bacterium | reverse complement strand
CTACTAAACTATTGACAAGATTATATTTATAATTCATTATATTAAATAACAATAAAAATAATGCGGACATTTTATTCAAGGAGAATTAATTATGAAAAACCCATTCAACTTCGATGCGAAGTTATCTAAAGCTATTGATAAATATTCAAAAACAACAGAATCACTACTAAAGTTCAATCAACAAATTATGCAAAAACAGTATGATACTGCTCTTGAAATTGTTAAAACTTTAAACTCTATTGACCTAGGTATGGAAGCACCTAAGCCTGCAGAAAAAAAAGCAGAACCTAAAAAAGCTCCTGTAGCACCGGTAAAAAAAGAAGAGTCTAAAAAAACAGAACCTAAGGGTGCTGTAAAAGCATCTATTAGAGCTGCTGTTGCAAAAAAAGAAACTTCAACAACTAAGCCTGCAGTAAAGGCAGAAATTATAGCAGCTGTTGCAAAGAAGCCCGTAGCTAAAAAAGCAGAACCTAACACAGTAGTAAAAAAAGCTCCTATTCCTGCTAAAAAGGTAGAAGAGAAAAAAGCAGCTACTAAGCCTACAGCTAAAAAAGTAGCTACTAAGAAGCCTACTACAAAAAAGGCAGCTAAAAAGGCAGCTAAATCATCTTCTCAAGATAGACTAGCAGCACTAAAGCAAGCTACTCAACACGCAGTTAAAACTAACAAATTAAACTAAATGAATTAGTTATGTCGCATTAATTAGATATTATAAAAGACCTCTTAATAGAGGTCTTTTTCTTATTGTAATAAACTTATTGATAACTATATGGGCGATATTGCATCCAAACAGACCAGCCTGTCCCGGCTGGGTACAATCTAACCTTGCCATTAGAATCATCTAACGTTCCATCTATTCTTTGATCAATAGCATCTGCCATGCTTTTAGGAACCTCTACTATGATAATATATAATGCACAGGGCGTTGACGCACTTGTACAATTTTTAATAGTTAAGTTACCCCAAGATGCTGTTTCCATTCTTCTAATACCGATATAATTATAAGTACTGTGCTTTAAATTTAAAACTTCTGTTCCTGTTGTTCCATACTGCTCTCCACTTATATAAGGTCCATTCCAGTTATAAACAGATGAGTTTAAAAGCTCCATTGCATCCATATGGTTATGAGCCGCTATATCAAATGGTGGCAAGACACCGGTATCTAACTGATATGAGTCTACCGCTTTTCCTAGCTCATTCATTTCTGTAATCAATGATGTAACTTTAGCTTTTTGAATTGCGCTATACAATGCAGCTCCTGAGATTACACTTAATGCTCCAAATATTGCTAATGCAATTCTGGCGTCTAAGCCAAACATTGCACCTTGTTTATAATTCATTTTTATCTCTTTCTTCATTATTACAAATCTGCATTTAAAGATCTTAACCAAAGATGTGGAGTACTATCTGACTCATACAATCTAATTCGTCCATTTTTAAAATCAGCTACACCATCTACCTTTAAATCAACAGCTTCAGCTATTGATCTATCAACATTATAAATACCTATCCAAACACTACACTTATCACCTGCATCACATGCTAAATCACCCCCTGCTGTTCCATCAGTATCAACACCCCAGGTATCTGATTCATATTTTTCAATTCTACCATCCCCTGAAGATGATAACCCTTTATAAATAATATTTCTATTTACTTTATCATAGTCTAAAGATAAATAAGGGCCTGACCAGCCGGTATCTCCTGTATCCTCATATAGTTCGTGTACATTATACATTGCCCCAGAAATTCCTGGCAGATGGCCTGTATCAAGTAAAAATGACTCAACTGCCTTTTCAACTTCTGTTAGTTGAGTTAAAGTCCTTGTAACTTTTGCTTCTTGAATTGCAGTATATAATGCAGCTCCAGAGATTACACTTAATGCACCAAATATTGCTAAAGCAATTCTTGCATCAAGCCCAAACATCGCACCTTTTTTATTTAACATTTTTAATTTCCTTATATTGATTGTGCTGGCATATATTTAAAATATAAATAAACGTATGATGCACTTTGAATTGACCTAATCTTTCCTGTTAGTAGATTTGTATTTCCATCAACCTTTAAAGATAATTTTGAAACTATATTTTCTATATTTTTTCCTGCTATTGGCTCTCTTATTGCAATATATAAATCACACTCTTTAACATCTGCACAAGCTCCTGAATGTGTTAGGTTATCAGCAAAATCAGCTCTTTTAAGTTTTATCATATAAAGCAAGCTATCTTTTATATTAGGATAAAACAATAGATTTGTATTTATAGTTGAGATAGAGTAGTTTAAATAAGGACCTTTCCATCCAGCAACCGAAGGATTAACAACCAAGTTTTTAGATATTACCGAATATGCATCGGACATAGCTACATCAGTACCTGTATCTAAATAATATTGCTCATAAGATTTTCCTACTTCATTTAAATCTGCCAATAAAGCGGTAACTCTGGCTTCTTGAATTGCAGTATATAATGCAGCTCCAGAGATTACACTTAATGCCCCAAATATTGCTAAAGCAATTCTTGCATCAAGCCCAAACATCGCACCTAGCTTTGTCATTCCAGGCTTGACTTGGAATCTCTGCCATAAATTCATAACTTTTTGCTGAGATCCTGAATCAAGTTCAGGATGACATTGTTTTTTTAACACTCGACTTTCAAGCCCAAACATCGCACCTTTTTTCATAATTTTCCCTTTTTATTATTTATATGCATAAGGTCGAAGATACATAAATGCAGCCCAATCTCCATCTGGAGCTACTGTATTATCAAAAACTCTTAACTTGCCATTTGACATATCTTTAGTTCCATCTATTTTTTCATCTATAGAATTTGCAAGTTCTTTAGGAATATTCGCTAAAACAACATACAATCCACAAGGATTAGCATCACTCATACATGCTATTGTTGTTGTATTACCCCAAGTTGCAGTTTCCATTCTTCTAATACCAAG
>DMEM01000027.1:0-235 GCA_003450915.1 Alphaproteobacteria bacterium | reverse complement strand
TAGTCGAACGTGTTATGTTTTACACTAACAGTAGAAACCATTTCTCCTGAGATATAAGGACCTTTCCAGCTGTTTTGAGATGATGAAACTAACTCTCTTAAGTCCATATACGCTGAGCTAACAACCCCAAAAGGAGGCAAACTCCCTACATCTAACTGATAAGCATCTACCGCTTTTCCCAGTTCATTCATTTCTGTAATTAGTGACGTTACCCTTGCTTCTTGAATTGCAGTAT
>DMEM01000137.1 GCA_003450915.1 Alphaproteobacteria bacterium | reverse complement strand
ATTTTATACATTTTTACATATTCATATATCTTATTGAATTTTAGTCTTTATTTAATTAATTAAAGCTTACAAAATCAAAACTTAGCTTACCGAAAATAATATTCGCTTGAGCTAGTTTTACTTTCAGTTTTGTACCAACTGTAATAACTTTACGAGTACGCTTACCACGAAGAGTATTTGTACGTTCATCAAAAATATAAAAATCGTTTTTCATGCTTCTAAATGGTAATAAGCCTTCAGCTCCTGTTTCTGGAATTCTAATAAACATACCAAATGAGTTTACAGAAACAACTGTTGCATTGAAATTTTTATTAATCTGTTTAGAATAAAATCTTGCGATGAATCTTTCTTTAGAATCCCACTCTGCTTTTTGAGAAACTCTTTCTGTTTTACTAATATGTTCAGAAATTTCTTCAACTTGTTTTCTTGAATATTTAACTCCACCTTCACTTGCTAGGTCTAAACTAGCAACTAATAAGCGATGAACGATTAAATCTGAGTATCTTCTAATTGGAGATGTAAAGTGAGCATAATGGCTTAAAGCTAAACCAAAGTGTCCTACGTTATCTGAAGAATACTTAGCTTGAGATTGTGAACGCAAGATAAGACCCATTAATGTTTCTCTATCTTGTCTTGAGCCAATCTTATCAATTAGCTTTTTAAACTCGTGAGGACTTCTTGTTTTCGGATTCATTTTAAATTTAAATCTTAAACCATCTAAATTTTTCTGTAAGTTTGAAACTTTTTCATTTGAAGGCTCATCATGCACTCTATACATACATGCATAATTTTCTAAAGCTTTTGCTGCTGCAATATTTGCTAAAATCATCAGTTCTTCAATTAACATATGAGCTTTAAATCTTGATCTTGGAATAATATCATCGATATTACCTGTTTCATCATTAAAAATGATTTGAGTTTCTGTTGTTTCAAGCTCTAATGCACCACGTCTAGTTCTTTTATCTTGTAGTGCTTCAAATGCATCTTCTAGTGGAATAATTGCTTGTTCGTAGAAATCTTTATCAATTACATCATTAAATTTACCATTGATAGCTTTTTGAACATCATTATATGTTAAACGTTTATGAGAGTGAATTACAGCTCTTGAGAATTTATATTTCTTCAAGCTACCTGCATCATCAATATACAAATGAGCTGCCATAACCGGGCGATCTTCATTTGGACGAAGTGAGCATAAATCGTTACATAATTTTTCTGGTAACATTGGAACAACCATATCTGGGAAGTATGTTGAGTTACCTCTTGTAAATGCTTCTGTTTCTAACGCTGAACCTTTTTTAATATAAAAAGCAACATCGGCAATTGCTACAATAATATGGCAGCCTCCTTTGTGTTTACCTTTTTGATCAATCCATGGTTCTGCAAATACCGCATCATCAAAGTCTTTTGCATCTTCACCATCAATTGTTACAAATGGTAATTTACGAAGGTCTTCACGTTTAGCAATTTCAGAATCTGTCATGCCTGATTCAATTTTTTCAACTTCATCTAAAACGTCTTGTGGAAACTCATGTGGAATTTCTGCTTTTATAATTGATAATAAACTTTCATTACCAATTATTGATTTTGCAATTACCTTTACAAATTTTGCTGCCTTTACAGTTTTACTATCTTTATGCTTCATTGGTTTAATTAGAACGATATTACCATTTTCTAATTTATTATCTTCTGCATCTGCTTCTAAAGCATTTAAAGTAAGTTTTGATAAATCATTTTGCAAAGGTTGATATGTGTCTGTTGCTTGGTGATATACAGCAATCATATCATCAAAAGTTTTAACTTCTGAGTTATTATTATTTCTTGATTTTTCTACTGGCTTTTCAACCTTAACATCTGAATAAACATACAGATTTCTAGGCTTGTATCTTAACAAACCTTTTTCTTCTAAATTTAATACCGCATCTTTTATTTTATTACGGCCCTGCCCTTTTACATTAAACACTTTGCATAGTGTTCTAAAGCTAACTTCTCTATCTTTATTATCTTGAAAGTATTTTAACACTGATTGTTCAAAATTCTTTTTAAATCCCATTTATATAAACCTTTAAATTTTAATTCTTTTATTTTAAGTATTTATAATAGCATAAAAAGAAAAACTCGCCTAATAAAAAGATATTAGACGAGCTTTGATTTTACTTCGATCATGCGGTTTGCTGAGAAAGCTTAACTTCAACTTCTGGACGATTGCCTGAAATTAAGTGATATTTTGCTAAGAAACGATAAAGAGTGTGAGTTTTTGCCCACTCACGGTTCTTAGAATAATGGTAAATCTTCCAATTATTCTTTTTCTCTTTTACTTCTCCGTTTTCAACAACCTTGATTGTTTTTTTCTCGCCTTGCTCAGATTCAATAACAAAGGTGAATACTAGAGCGATAGCATAAAAAATCAAGACTAGCGCTACCAAGTACATTTGGCTATACATCTTATAGAGTAATGTGAACTCTATAATTGTTAGAACTACACCTGAGATTACTTTCCCATAGTCTTTAAAAAAGCCCTTTGTTTGCAAAAAATAATCTGCAAGGTATGACTTAATCCAGGCAAATGCAAAAAACATTAAAAAGCCGATAAGCATAAATGAAACCGTTAAAAATGAGGCTTCTGGCGAATCTGTTGTTACAAAATTAATAGTATCAGATGGAATTTGAGCGATTTTTTCTAAAATAGACATAATACGTCTCCTTCAGATATTTATAATAAATTAACAAATAATATAGAGTGTATCTTTTAGATATAATGTAGAGTTAAAGGGTGGAACGGTAATAAAAAAAGTCATTAACAATATAATGACTTTTTTCTTATAGTTCAAGCATTATTCGCCTTTAATTCTGCCTTTTATACTCATATAATGAAACTCCACACGCAACAGATACATTTAACGATTCAACGCTACCAACCATTGGTAGTTTCGATAATATATCGCAATTCTTTTTAACTAAATCTCGCATACCAGAACCTTCAGAACCCATTACAAAAGCAATTTTACCTTTTAGGTCTACTTGCGATAATTCAGATTTTGCATAACCATCAAGCCCTACTACCCAAAAACCTTCTTTTTGTAATTGCTCAATAGCTTTACTTAAATTTGTAACTTCAATTAATGGCGTATCTTCAATAGCACCGCTTGAGCTTTTAGCAATAATTGGGCTATCAGTTGCTGCATTTTTAGATGTTGTAATAACAGCACCAGCTCCAAAAGCATTTGCAGAACGAACAATAGCACCTACATTATGAGGATCTGTAACTTGATCTAATAGAACCACAAGATCTGTTTCATTCATAACTTGTTTTAATGTAGTTGGTTTAGCTGAAAGTTTAAAATAAGCAATAATACCTTGGTGAGGCTGGTTTGTCTTAGAATCTAATAACTTTTTATCTACAACTTGGATTTTTTGTTTTGGAAGAGCATTTAATAGCTCAGAATACTTATTTACAGAGTTATTTGAAACCAAAATTGACTCAAGTTTGTTAGCTTTACTTCCTAAAGCAGATTTTATAGAGTGTATCCCTACAAGCATTTTTCTCGTATTTTCAGACATTTATTTAAAAACTTTCAATAATATATTTTACTTTTATCACTTGAATTATTACAAAAAATTAGCGATAATGTCAATTATTATATAACTTTTAAGGAAAAAACGCTATGAATATTACAATAAAAGAAAGATTATATAAGCTAATTCCATACTTATTTATTATATTAGGACTTACCTTAGGAATAATTTATAATATTAAAGGAAGCTATGTGGATGAAAATGGTTTTTTAATCGAGCCTTTTTATTTAATCCCACTATCAATTATATTTATTTTTATAGGAATTAGCTTTTTAGGTTATCAAATATTTAAAAAGCTGATTATTTTCTTATTAAAAAACAAATAGTTGAAAACTTTTTTCTAAAAACGGTAAAAAAATGGTTGACAAAACGGCTAATTCATAGTAATTTGTCAACCATAGCCAAACAGGTTATACATTCAGCAAGTTCCGGAGGGATGGCTGAGCGGTCAAAAGCAGCGGACTGTAAATCCGCCGACATTGTCTACGTAGGTTCGAATCCTACTCCCTCCACCACTTAAACCATCCCTGCGGATGGTTTTTTTGTGTGGTATGGGATAGGAGCTCGTTACCGAAGTCGTAGGTTTGAAATAACATTAGTGTAAGCGCGCAAATGGTTTGGCCGAAATTATCAGTTAGTTTGTCCTTTTTGTTTTGTATTGAATGTTATCACTTAGTTTGTCCTCTGGGGGCTTTTTTGTTTAAAAATAATTATCACTTGGTTTGTCCTTAAACAGTTTTTAAACACGAAATAAAAGAGCCTAAATAAGGCTCTCTTTTTTATTGTTGTTTTAGTAGATCTTCTACTGTTGTTTTATCTTCTAAGATTGCGGTTAGTTCTTTTACTGTTTTAGATTCTAAAGAAGGTAGGTCAACATCTCTGATAGATTTGCAGAAAGATCTTACTTTTTCTTTAAAGGATTCTCTTTCTTCTGGTGTTGGGTATGTTTCATTGCGGGGCATTACTGCTGCAAAGTCATCGAGTCTATTTAATAGCTTTATTTTAGCTTGGCTAGCTAGCTCTAGCTTATACTTTTCATCATTAAAAGTAATATCATCATCTGAAATATCATAACAATTAATAAACTCAATGTTTAACTCTTTTGTATCACAAACAACACCTTCTAACTCCTGATTAAGTATAGCGATATTTGCATTATCAGCTATATAAGTTAAAACATTATTTTCATTATTGTCTTTATGTAAAATAGCTCTCATTATACATTGTCCTTTCTTTTATAAACACGAACTGTAGAGGTTGAGTCTAAATACCTTTGAGTCTGAATACTTACAACCTGAAACTGAAACGAACCCTCAACAAAGTTTTTAGCACTATACCTTGTAATTGACCAACTTGTTGTTGAACCTATAACATCAAATTCAGAACCTTTATGTTTATCATCTAAATAAATTTCATAAATACCAGCTGAAACTCTTGTAATCACTTTGCCAAACTCTGCTGTTGCGATTGGCTCTGCCATTTTATCAGCTTTTGTACTAAGAGCTTCTGTTGCTTGTTCATTTGCAACCTTTTGAACAGCTTTAGTTAATTGAGAATCGTCGGCATGATCGCCTTGTAAACCTGCTGTTTCAATAGTATGCATTAGAGTTTCTTGCATTGAATTATATTGAGCTGCTAGGTTTGGTGTTCCTTTTTTACCTGTTACAGAGTCAAAGCCTACTGCAAAACCTTTAGTGCCTGAAGGTGTATAGTTTGGCCTTGTTGCACTTGCTCTTTCATGTTGTATTCTATCCATTGTCTACCCTTTCTATTTATATGTATAAACTACTTGTATATGTGCTGGAATTATCTTATCTAGCATACACTCTACGTGATTGTCTTGTTCTATTAAACCAAAGTCCTGATCAAAAAAATCGCCAAAACAAGATCTAACTTTTTCAATATTCGTTACAATAATATTAATTGTATTTGCTTCATCTCCACTTGAAAATGTTGAAAATTCCTCATCAAACTTTGCTTCTCTTAATTCTTCTATTTCAATTTCATACCCCAGTGTTTTTGCATAATCTATAATGTATTGTTTTGTGTTTAAACTTTTGTTTAAATACTTATTTAATGCATTTAATTGCCGTTCGGATAATGAAATATTATTTATATCTTGAGTATGTCTATTACATTTTTCTGGTAGTTCTAATAATGCAGCTCTAAGTCTTGTATCGTTATCTGAATTATTAGGTGTTATATTAACGGCTATCTCGATTGCTTGATCTGCTGGTTCTAAAACATATATTTCAGCACCTACTGGCTTTTTATTATTAATGTTTTCTTCAACTTTAGTTTTTAATTCAGAGTCTTTAGTTACAATATAAATACCAACGGTTCCTGCTCCGTTTATATTACGTTTAGCATAGGCTTTTTCAATACCTGTTACTTGTTTAGCCCATAACTCATAATCAGCCATTAGACATTACTGCTTCTCCTTGTAAATTACGTAGTGAAACATAATAATCTTGGCCGTCTTGCATTTCTACAGGTTCAGATAACTCTAAAATTCCATGTTCTTCACTATAAGAAACAACAAAGCCGCTAATACCCCACTTAGGCATTGGATAGCTTAATTTAATCAAACTTCCTATGGTTGGAATTGCTCCTTCTAGCTCTGTATCAAACTTTACCATTCTTCTACGGTATTTGTTATTTTTTAGAAAGTACTTAGCCTCTTTAATTGCTTGCTGCTTATTTGTAATACCAAACATAGTCATTTGTGTTTTTTAGACTTTTTATTTTCATCTAAGCAAACATCTATAGTTTTATTGCTCCATGTTCTTTCGTCAAAATAAGCCACTTCAGCATAATCAATGGTTTGAGATGTTGGCAGAATATAATCAATTGACCAGCTATCTTTAACGATGTTTCCGGCATGGAACATCATTGAAGGAGCCTCTTCAATACCATCTCGTGTAAATTGCACCTTACCAGCCTGAACATATAGTAGAGTCCTACTTGCCTTACCTATTCTGCTTAAAGCTTCTAAAAGAGTTAGCTTACTATCAAAGACTGCATTAAAGGTGTCGCCTTTTTCTTGATATATCTTATCTAGATATTCTAACTTTTCTAAGTTAATTTCATCATCAGATAATTTACCGGCATAGTCTGCTTTGCACATATCAGCTAAAGCCCAGGCAATAGAGTTAGTTACTATAGGCTCTGACCAACCTGTTTCTTTACTCCATGTTGGTAGCTTTCTTGTTACGATAAAGTTTACTTTTCTAGATGTTGTTTGGCTTTAATACCAAACTCTTTTAATCTCTAAAACTCAAAAGTAGTTGAATCAGCATCTTTTTCAACTGCTGTTAATGATGATGACAGTGTTTGAAACTCAGTATTTGTTTGAATAATTCCACTAATTGTTCCTTGAATACCTTGAAAACCTAAATAAGCACCTGCAATTCCAGCAAATGCTTGCATTGATTTGCTAACTGTGCCAACCGTATCATTTAATGCCACTAATGACTTATTAACTGGCTGTGCGGATGTTGTAATACCATTTAATGCAACAGTACCATACTTTCCAAGCCTTTTTAGCTTAGTTTCTGCCTCTTCAGTACCATTTACATTTAAATATACGCTTAACTTATTTGTTGATATAACAACTCCTTAAAATTGTAAAACTATTGCATTTATTACATTTTAGCAGTAGAATTAACTTGGAGAATTTAAGAATGGAGAATAAGAAGTGAATAACCTAGAGTTTAATTTAATTAATAATATTATTGAATCATTATCCCCCAATTACTCCCAAATAATTTTAAATGCGGGTATAGGTATACTAATTGCCAAAATTGCAGGTTGGGCTGCTGGAAGATTTGCTCATAACTTTACAAAGGCTTATGAAAAACAAAAAGGTATTACAGAAATATTAAAAAATATTCATATTGAAGCCATTCAACATCTTCAATCATTTAATCATTTAGGCTCATTAAAAAACACTATAATAGACGAGAATATTAATAATAATACAAAAAATGATTTAATTAAAACTACTCTTAGTAACTATATTTTACCTCCCGAAATAACCCCTCAATCCTTATTAGAACTAAATAGTTTTTCTAAATGTCTACATAAAGATTACTCATCTATTATATCTATGAATATGGATTTACAAAACTCTTGGAATATATTCCGTATTGGTTATTCTCATGGATGTGTAGATAGTAATTATAGTGATTTTATTTATAAGATAGATGAATTATTAGAATTAATTTCCATAAATATTAATAGCATGATTATTTACTTAGAAGATAATGACATTGATTGCTCACATTATAAATCAATTGATATGTGGACATCTATTTCAAGTTATACAAAAAACCAGTCCTAAGACTGGTTTTCTCTATTATCATTTTGTGCTAGTGCATAACCATGGCTTGCAGCTTTTAAGTATTCTTTAGCAAAGAACATATCAAAATCATCTAGTTTGGCTAGCTCTAGAGCTTCTAATAGTGGGAATTTATCGCCCATTTGGGAATCTAACTGAGTAATTAGTTGCCAAACTTGATTACCTTCAACGGTTTGTGGCTCTAAATCTAAACCACCACTTAAATAGCTTGCTCCATTGCCATATCGCCACCTAACAAGATCTTGAATTACTTTTTTTCTTTTTCAATCTCTGTCTGTTTTTTCATATATTGAA
>DMEM01000136.1 GCA_003450915.1 Alphaproteobacteria bacterium | reverse complement strand
ATTAAAAGAATATTTATTATATAGTATGTCTTTATTCTTAATAGCATTTTCAATTTTGCTATCTTTAGGTTTTTCAACAGTAAATAGCTTGTTATTCTTAAGTATTGCTTTGCTTATTTTAGGATTCTTTATTTGCGACTTTTTATGGTTGAAAATTTTTAGATTATTTAATAAACAGTAAAAAAGGTTACTTGTAAATATGTTTTTACACAACAATAACAAACGAGCAAAGATTACCCGTCGAGCTATATTTCTTAGTTTGTTATTAACTGTGCCTTTTTTGTCTGTTTTCTCAAGGTTATACTTCTTACAAATTGTGTCAGCTAAGCGTTATAAGCGTCTTTCAGATAAAAATAGTTTATCAAATAAAGTTATTCTTCCACAAAGAGGTAAAATTTTAGATAGAACTGGTAAAATAATCGCATTTAACGAACGAGTGTTTCGTCTTAATATTATTCCAGAGCAAACTAAAGATATTAATGCTGTTTTAGAAAAAGTTAACCAGCTTATTGGTATTGCAGATTTTGAGATGGTAAAAATAAAAAAAAGAATTAAAGAAAGTCCTTCTTTTTATTCTGTGTCAATTAAAGATATTATTACATTTAAGCAGGCAGCAATTATTGAATTTAATATTCCTAGTTTGCCTGGGGTATATGTTGATGTTGGCTTAGAAAGAAAATATCCATTTAAAGATATTGGTAGTCATTTATTAGGCTATGTCTCATCAGTTTCAAAAGAAAATTTATACAAATATAAAGATCCAATGTTTAAAATCCCTGGTTTTAAAATTGGTAAGCGTGGTTTAGAAGAGTACTTAAACTTTAAGCTTATTGGTAAGTCAGGTATGAAACAGCTTGAAGTTAACGCAACAGGTAGAGCTGTTAAAAAAGTTGCTGAGTATGAAGCTAAAGACGGTCAAGATACACAAATCACTTTAGATTATGAAATTCAAGGTTTAGTAAAAGACAAGCTTAAAGATTATGCTGGCTCATTAGTACTAATGAATGCTAATAATGGTGAAGTTCTAGCAGCCGTAAGTAATCCTAGCTTTGATGTAAATGACTTTGTTAATGGTATTAATGAGAAAAAGTGGAAAGCATTATTAGAAAATCCTAAGCGTCCATTATTAAATAGGGCTTTAAATGGTCAGTATTCTCCTGCTTCAACTTTTAAAATGATTGTTGCTCTAGCTGCTTTAGCTGAAAATGAAGTTGATGAAGATTTTAAAGTAACTTGTACTGGTAAAATTAAATTAGGGCGTAGATTTTTCCATTGTTGGAGGTTAAGAGGTCACGGAGCTATGAATATGAAACAAGCTATTGCGAGTTCTTGTGATATTTATTTTTATGAGCTAGGTAAGCGTTTAGGAATTGATAAAATTGCAAAATATGCAAGAATGTTTGGACTTGGTGAAAGTCTTGATTTTGAATTATTCAATGTAAAAGGCATTGTGCCAACAAGAGCATGGAAACGAATTAGAACAAAAACAAGGTGGCAAGGTGGAGATGATTTAGTAGCTTCAATTGGTCAGGGATATTTGCTATCTACACCTTTACAAATGGCAGTTATGACTGCTCGTTTAGGAACTGGTAAAAAGGTTGTACCAACTATTAGAACCGGGCAAAATTTAGAATTTGAAGACTTAGATATTAACAAAAGTAAGTTAAAAATTGTTCAAGATGGTATGGATATGGTTGTTAATAACCAACGTTATGGTACAGCATTTTACCGTCGATCAAGAAAGTATCGTATTTGGGGTAAAACAGGAACAGCTCAGGTAGTTTCAAAACGTTTTGATAAACATACAAAACTTAAAGATATTCCATATGAACAAAGAACAAATGCTTTATATGTTGCTTATTTTAATAATGGAAATACTCCATTAGCATTAAGTTTAGTGCTTGAGCATGCTGGCTCTGGTAGTAAAGCAGCAGGTATTGCAAATAAACTATTAGATCAAATTATCCCTATTATAGAAAAGCATAATTTAGAGTTAATTAAGATAGAAAAAAAGGATAGCTAAATGGATCATTTACTGAGATTGTCTTTTTTTGAAAGATTGAAATACCAGTTAAAAAATTTACCAGCAACATTTACTGTTAGTTTGTTGCTTATTGTAACAATAGGGTTTTTATTGCTTTTTGATGCAGCTAAAGGAGATTTCTTTTTATATACATATCCTCAGATTATTAAGTTTATTCTAGGTTTTTTTGCAGCATTAATTATTGGTTTAATTGATGTAAGAGTAATTTATAAATATTCTTATGTGATGTTTTTTGTTTCGATTTGTCTGCTTGCTTTAGTGCCTATTGTTGGTGATATGGGTAAAGGTGCTCAGCGTTGGCTTGATCTTGGTTTTTTAAAGTTTCAACCATCTGAATTAGTAAAAATTACACTTATTTTAGCATTAGCTAAGTTTTATCACAAAGTTAATATGAATAATATTTCAAAGTTTAAGAGTATTTTTGCAGCTCTAAGTATTATAGCAGTTCCAAGTGTTTTAACTTTAATTCAGCCTGACTTAGGAACAAGCTTACTTATTATTATGATTGGATTATCAATAATGTTTGCCTGCGGCGTTTCAAAATGGTTTTTTGGGACCATTATTGCACTAGGGGTCGTAGCAGTTCCTATTTTTTGGAATTTTGTAATGTATGATTATCAAAAGAAAAGAGTTTTAACGTTTTTAAATCCAGAGTCTGATCCTTTAGGTGCAGGATATCATATCATTCAGTCTAAAATTGCTATTGGTTCAGCAGGATTCTTTGGTAAAGGTTTTATGCAAGGAACTCAATCTCACTTAGCATTTCTACCTGAAAAACACACTGATTTTATCTTCGCTCTTTTAGCAGAAGACTTTGGAATGTTCGGCTCTATGTGTTTAATAATTTGTTATATTATTCTAATTTTATCATGTGTAAAAATTGCTATGAATAACAGAAATCATTATTCAAGCTTAGTTGCAATTGGGGTTGGAGTTTGTATCTTCTTATATGCCTTCATTAATATGGCAATGGTAACAGGCTTAATGCCTGTTGTAGGCGTGCCTCTGCCATTTGTTTCATATGGTGGTACTTCTATGCTAACCTTGATGATTGCAGTTGGTTTAGTATTTAATGCAGCTATTCAAAAAGAAGAAAAACTACCGTCAGAAACTCGTTTTTAATGGGTGTATTCATTAAACCTTTAACTTACTTGAGACGTCATGTACCATTTGTACATGTCCTTACCCAATAAGTCAAAACTTCTTAGAAACCACCACATTAAAAATGCTCTTTTAAATATAATTGTTTGGGCTTGCCTATTATTAATAAATTAGTTATAATTGAAATAGGTCAAAAATAATAAAAAGAAAGATTTTGTTTTGCCTAGTAAATTATACGGTTTATCATCTGATAAAATTAAACAATTAGCAGCTTCATATATGCAAGATAATACTAGTGTTGAACAACACTGGCAGGATTTTTTTGCTGATATGGATATTGATGATATTTTAGAAGTTAAAAACATTGAAATTACAGAAATTCCAAACCTTAAAAAAGAAACAAGAGTTTTTGCTGATTTTGAATTAGAAAATATCCATGCTTTAAAACAAGATGAAATTGACTTTATTGATCAAATTATTGAAGACTTTGCCATTGATAAAGAGCATAAATTAGCAAGCTTAAAACAATTAAAAAGAGCTTGTATGTTTGAAGAGTTTTTAGCTAAAAAATTTATTGGAGTTAAACGTTTTTCAGTTGAAGGATTAGAATCAACGTTAGTTTTATTAGAAAAAGTTAAACAAATGAGTTTAGCTAATTCAGTTGAACAGATTAATTTAGCGATGGCTCATAGAGGTCGTTTAAATGTTCTAACAAATTATATGGGTAAGCCATATCATAAAGTAATTGCAGGCTTTTTAGGGGCTGATGAGTTTAACGGAAAAATAGAAGGCGATGTTAAATATCACTTAGGCTATAATGCAGAGTTTGTTCAGAATAATCAAAAGTTAAATATCAAATTATTTAATAACCCATCTCATTTAGAAGCTGTTAATGCAGTTGCTTTAGGTCATAGTTTTGCCAAGCAAGAGCTATCTGGTAAAAATGCTGTTCTGCCTATTATTATGCATGGTGATAGTGCTTTTGCCGGACAGGGTTCAGTATCTGAAACGTTAAACTTAGCTTATATTAATGGCTATAATGTTGGTGGAACAATTCATATTATTCAAAATAACAAAATTGGATTTACAGCTAAGGCTGATGAGGCAACAAGTATTTATTGTACAAACTTTGCTAAAAGTTTAGATGCCTTTATTATTCATGTAAATGCTGAAGATATTGAAGCTGTGTTAAAAGCAGGGCAATTAGCATTTTTATATCGTCAAAAATTTAATAAAGATGTATTTATTGATCTAATTGGTTTTAGAAAATATGGACATAATGAAGGAGATGATCCTGAATTTACAAATCCATTAATGTATCAAGATATTAAAAAGAAACAATCAATTTACAAACAGTATAAAGCTGAATTAATTGAACAAGGCTTAATTAGTCATCAAGAGTGTAAAGCTTTAGAAGAAACACAACAAGATTTATTAAATCAAGAGTATAAGCTGGCTGAAAAGCAAATTGAAGAAATATGTTGTTCAAAATATATTTTAACTTCTGAAGATGAAAAAATTGAAACCGATAATTTCCAGGCAAATACAACGGAGCACTTATTAGATAAAGTAGCAAATGCAATGACATTGCCTTTTACAAACTTTAGTGTTAATAAAAAGCTTGAAAAATTATTAGTAAAGCGACGTCAATCGTTAAATGAAAGTTTTGAAGATGGTATTGACTGGGGCATGGCTGAAAATTTAGCTTATGCTAGTTTAGTTAATGAAGGTATCTCTGTTCGTTTTTCAGGACAAGATTCAAAAAGAGGAACATTTTCTCACCGTCATTTAGCACTAATTGATCAAAACAATGAAAATGAATTAATTTTATGGAACAAGCTTGCTAAAAATAGTGCAAAAATTAGTGTCTATAATTCTCCTGTTTCAGAGTATGCTGTATTAGGGTTTGAATATGGATATAATCTAGCTAAAATTGAAAGTGGAAAAGATAATTTAACAATTTGGGAAGCTCAATTTGGTGATTTTGCCAATGGTGCTCAAATTATGTTTGACCAGTTTATTTTTTCGGCTGAGCAAAAATGGAATGAAAAAAATAACTTAACAGTTCTTCTTCCGCATGGCTTTGAAGGTCAAGGTCCGGAACATTCTAGTGCTAGAATTGAAAGATTTTTAACTTTAGCAGCACAAAATAATATGAGAATTGTAAATCCAAGTTCAGCAGATCAAGTTTTTCATTTATTAAGAAATCAGGCAAGTGCAAAAAAACCTTTAGTAATGTTCTCACCTAAAAGCTTGCTTAGAAGAAAAGAGGCTAATGCAAAAGTTTCAGATTTTCTAGATGGAGAGTTTAAAACTATTAAAGATGAAAACACATCAAAAAGAGCACGACAAGTTATTTTCTGTTCAGGCAAAATTTATCATGATTTAATGGCTGAAAAGCAAGATTTAAAAGATTTATCAACGGCTATTGTCGCAATTGAGCAGCTATATCCATTGCCAATTGATCAATTAAAACAAATTATTGAAAAGTATAAGACTGCAGATTTTAAATGGGTTCAAGAAGAACCAAGAAATGCAGGATGTTTTATGTTTATGCAAGATGCATTTTTAACAAACTTTAATATTCATTTAGAGTATATCGGAATGCAAAGTAAGGCAAGCCCTGCTGTAGGTAACTTACAGTTACACAAAAAACAACACAATTTTATATTAAAAAAAGCATTTAAATAATAAGGGGTAGAAAATATGTTTGAAGTAAAAGTTCCGGTGCTAGGAGAATCTATTACATCTGCAACCGTAGCAAATATAAATAAGTCTGTAGGGGACTTTGTGGCTGAAGATGAAATAATTCTTGAGCTAGAAACAGAAAAAGTTAACTTAGAAATTACAGCAAACTCAGCAGGATTATTATCTGAACTTTTAGTTAAGCAAGGAGATGATGTAAAAGTTGAAGATCTTGTTGCAAAAATTGACGAGTCAAAACAAGCTAAAGTAAAACAGGTTGTTAAAGAACCTGTAGTGGAAATTAAAAAAGTAAAAGAACCCAACGGAGTAGGAGAGATGATTGAACATCATATTTTTAATTTAGATTTAGAGACGTTATCTCCAGCGGTTCGTTCTTTGGTAATTGAACATAATGTTGACTTAAGTAAAGTGAAGATGTCTGGTAAAAATGGCAGAGTTTTAAAATCTGATATTTTAGAATATTTAGAAAATATAAATAATGCCCAAATTGTAAATAAAGCTCCTGTTAGAAATAAAGATGCTTTAGATAGAAAAGTTAGAAAAGAGAAACTACCAGCTATTAGAAAAACTATTGCTAAGCGTTTAAAAGACTCTCAGAATGTTGCAGCAATGTTATCTACCTTTAATGAGGTTGATATGTCTCAAATAATGAAAATTAAGAAAAGCATTAAACAAGAGTTTGCAGATAAACATGGTGTTAACTTAGGTTTTATGTCATTTTTTACAAAGGCTGTTTGCGTAGCTTTACAAGAGAATTCTAAGGTTAATGCATACTTTTTAGCTGATACAGAAGAAGTCGAGTATCATGATTATTGCGATATTTCAATTGCTGTTTCAAGTGATAAAGGTCTGTTTGTTCCCGTTATTAGAAATGCCGAAAGTTTAAGTTTTGATCAAATAGAGAAAACAATTAAAGAATTTGCTAATAAAGCAGAAAAGGGATCTCTTCGTCCAGAGGATTTAGTAGGAGGTACATTTAGTATCACAAACGGTGGAATTTTTGGATCAATGCTATCAACTCCTATTATTAATCAACCTCAATCAGCAATTTTAGGAATGCATAATATTGTAGAACGACCGGTTGTTGTGGATGGGCAGATTGTAATTAGACCAATTATGTATGTGGCTCTTTCATATGATCATAGGCTTATTGATGGTTCAGATGCGGTTTCATTTTTAGTAAGAGTGAAAAACTTACTTGAAAACCCAGAGAAATTATTCTTCGATTTATAAAAATAAGAGAAAAAACTATGGAAAATATTTTTGATTTAGTAGTAATTGGTTCAGGTCCTGCAGGTTATGTTGGCGCAATTAGAGCAAGCCAGTTAGGTTTAAAAGTAGCAATTGTTGAAAAATATAATACACTTGGTGGAACATGTTTAAATGTTGGCTGTATACCGTCAAAGGCATTATTGCAATCATCAGAAAAGTTTTATAGTGCTAAAAGGCATTTTGCTGAACATGGCATTAGTTTTCAGAACTTAAAATATGACTTTAGCCAAATGCAAAATAGAAAAAGTGATGTTGTAAAGCAGTTAACAACAGGCATTAATTACCTAATGAATAAAAATGACGTGACAATTTTTACCGGCTCTGCAAGTTTTGAAACAGAAAACTTCATTAAAATTGAGTACGAAGGTAAAACTCAGTTAATAAATGCAAAAAATGTAATGATTGCAACAGGTTCAAAACCTATAGAGTTGCCATTTATGAAATTTGATAAAGATGTTATTTTATCATCAACAGAGGCTTTAAGTTTATCTGATGTTCCAGAATCAATGGCTGTTATCGGGGCAGGTGTTATAGGTTTAGAGCTTGGTAGTGTTTATTCAAGATTAGGCTGTGATGTTACCGTTTTAGATGCAAGTGAGTCAATTCTATCCGTTATGGATAAAGACTTAAGGGCTGAAGGGCAAAAACTTCTTCAGTCTCAAGGTTTAAGATTTAGCTTAGGGGTTAGCGTAAAGTCTTGTCAGGTTAGTGAAGGTGTTGCTTATATAGGCTTTGAAGATTCAGAAAGTAACTTAAAAACTCTTGCAGCACAAAAAGTTTTGGTAGCTGTTGGGCGTAAACCAAATACAGATGGTTTATCTTTAGAAAATGCAAGTGTTGAGTTAAATGCAAGAGGTCAGGTTATTATTGATGATCAGTTTAGAACTTCACAAAGTAATATTTTTGCAGTAGGAGATTGTGTTCCTGGGCCAATGTTAGCTCATAAAGCAGAAGAAGAGGCTATTATTTGTGCTGAAATTATTGCAGGGCATAAGGCAAAAATGAACTATGCTACAATTCCAGGGGTTGTTTATACTCATCCTGAAATAGCAAGTGTTGGCTTAACTGAGCAAGAACTAACAGCATCAGGTAAAGATTTTAATATAGGTAAGTTTAGCTTTAAAGCAAATGGTCGGGCTATTGCAATGGGGGAAACAGAAGGATTTGTAAAAATTATTGCAGATAAAGTTACCGATAGGGTTTTAGGTGTGCATATTATAGGTCCTAATGCTTCAGAGTTAATTGCAGAAGCTGCAATTGCCTTAGAATTTTCATCTTCAGCTGAAGATTTAGCAAAATCAGTACATGCTCACCCAACATTATCAGAGGTTTTAAAAGAAGCGGCTTTAGATGTAAATAAACTTTCTTTACATAAATAGATTATAATAAAAAATACTTAAAGGAAAAAAGTTCTCAATTTGAGGGCTTTTTTCTTGTCTTTTAGTAATGATCTACCAATAAAATAATTTATTTATAAAAATAACAAATTATAAATTTAAAATTAAATATTAAATAAAACAGTTATTTAGGTGTGGTGATGTGTTTTTTGGCACACCTTTTGCAATATTCTTGCTGAGCGCAAATTATAAAACAAAAAGGATATATTACAATGGGAACATTAAGTATCACAACAAACACTTCAGCTTTGAACGTACAAAGAAACTTAGCTGAAGCAAACGAAAGATCGTCTAGCTCACTAGCTAAGCTATCATCAGGTTCAAGAGTTCCAACAGCAAGAGATGACGCAGCGTCATTAGCTATTGGTTCTAGATTAGAAGCAGAAATCGCTGGTCTAAACCAGGCTGCTATTAACACTTCTCAAGCAACATCTATGCTACAAATTGCAGATGGCGCTTTATCAGAAGTTAACGACGTGCTAGTTAGACTAAGCTCATTATCAGTTCAGTCAGCTTCAGGTCAGCTATCAGACTCAGAAAGAGTTCTGTTAGACTCAGAATTTCAACAACTACTTTCAGAAGTAGACCGTATCTCTCAAGATACAGAATTTAACGGTAACCAACTATTAAATGGTGGTGACGTTGTAGCTTCAACAAATGAAGCAAAAAATGGTTCACTAGATGGTGTAGGTATGAGCTTAAGCTACGATACAAACATTGTTAACGGTGCACAAGATACAACAGGTGACGGTAACCTAGATGTTAACGGTGACGTTTTCGCAGTAGAATATGATTCTGCAACAGAGATGCTAACTCTTACAAACAGAACAACAGGTGAAATGGTTCAACAAGATATTTCTAATGATTTAACAGCAGTTACAGGTGGTGCGGCAGCAAACCTACAACCAGGTCAATTCATGAATGTTGAATTTGCAGATATGGGTGTTACAATTAAATTAGATGAAGACTTCCAAAGAGGGGTTGACTTTAATGATGGTATGAACCCTGTAGCAACAGGTGCAACACCTCCAACATATACAAACCTACAGGCAACTCCTGGTACTTCAGGTATTGATTCATCAGTGCTAACAGCTTTAGCTGCAGCAGGTGCTTATGATGCAACAACAGGTCAACTACAGCTAACTGTAGTGGATGACGGTGCAGGTGTTGTAACAATTAATGGTGCAGGTCTAGAATTTAACCTAGATGGTGGTGGTTTCGGTGTTGGTCCTACAGCCGATTTAGATGATACTAACGCACACTCTATTGAAATTAGACTAGCAGGTACTACAGATACATTATTTACTCTATCTGCTGATACTATTGCTACAGCAGCTAACTCAACAACAACATTAGATATTCCTATGAATAACATGTTTGGTGTTCAAGAAGATGTTAAAGGTACTGCAACATTTAGTTATCAAGTAGGTACTGGTACTGGCGTATCTGATAAGATTAGTGTTACAGTTGATAGTGCATCAACAACAGCATTAGGTATTAACTCAACAAATATTGCAACTCAAGCAGCAGCTAATGCGGCAATTGATACTGTAAAAGAAGCAATTGATACTTTACAAGATATTAGATCTGGTGTAGGTTCATCTTTATCAAGACTAGACTTCGCTTCATCAAACCTTGCTGTAACAATTGAGAACTCAGAGTCTGCAAAATCAGGACTATTAGATGTTGATGTTGCAACAGAAACAACTAAATATACAGCTGAACAAGTTATTGTACAAGCAGGTGTATCATTATTAGCCCAGGCTAACCAAAGACCAAATACTCTACTATCATTACTACAACAATAGTAGATATTGTATAATAAGACTTAAAATCTTAATTGTTT
>DMEM01000067.1 GCA_003450915.1 Alphaproteobacteria bacterium | reverse complement strand
GCAACATATCTACAGTTTTGGAGTTAATTTATGAAAAAATTAGAAACATTTAAACAACTTTTAAAATCTTTAAAGCAGTTATTCCTGCTTGATATTGCAAGAGGTTTAAAAATCACTCTTAAAATGATGTTTAAGAAAAAGATTACAATTCAATACCCAGAAGAAAGAACTCAGTTCTCAAACCGATTTAGAGGCGAGCATGCTTTAAGATATTACGATAACGGCGAAGAGCGTTGTATCGGCTGTAAACTATGTGAGGCTGTGTGTCCGGCTCAAGCAATTTTTATTGAAACAGAAGAACGTGTTGAAGAAATATCTCATTCACAAAATCTAATATCAGGTGCTAGAAGAACTAAACGTTATGATATTGATATGACAAAATGTATTTACTGTGGTTTATGTGAACAAGCATGCCCGGTTGAGGCAATTGTTCAAACTCCGAATATGGATTTTGCAGTTGAAGATAGAAAAGATTTAATCTACACAAAAGAAAAGCTTCTTGAAAATGGTAAAAAGTGGGAACCAAAAATCAAGGTTCGTTTAGAAACTGAAGAAGAATACAAATAAGAAAGACTTTTAGTAATGGCAATGGGTGAATATGTAAAAAAAATGAAGAAACATCTTCCTGAAGGTTCTAGCTTTGTAATGGCGAGTTCTCAAGTTGTGATTATGAATGATCAAGAAGAAATTTTAATTACAAAAAGACAAGACTGTAGCAAATGGGATATCCCTGGCGGTGGCTGCGAAGAAAATGATAGCTATAAGCAAACAGCTGTTAAAGAAATGAAAGAAGAGTTAAATCTTGATATTTTAGAAGAAGATTTAGAGTTTTTAGGAACAATGTCATGTTCTCCATTAACTGTAATGTCATATCCAGGTAATAGCTTTACAAAATACTACGTTTGTGTTTTTGGTGTTGTAAATTACTCAGGAAATATAGAGCTAACAGATGGTGAAAATTTAGAATATAAATTTGTTACTCCTCATGAGGCTTTAGAAAACTATGATTTAATAGTATCTTCAAAATATATTTTAGAACAATTAGTTACTAACAATATTCCATTTATCGACTAAGGAGAAAAATAAAAAATGTACTTAGATATTCTATTTTACTTATTTGCAAGTATACTTGTTTTATCAAGTGTTGGTGTTATTGCATTTAAAAGCCCGATGAATAACTTGCTTTGCCTTATTATGTGCTTTTTAAATGCTGCAGGTTTATTTATTTTATTAGGCGCTGAATTTTTAGCATTCTTACTTATTATGGTTTATGTTGGTGCGGTTGTTGTTATGTTTATTTTCGTACTAATGACTTTAAACTTAGAAAATTTAGAATATAAAAGCATGGGTAAGCTACCTGTTTTTGCAACGGCAATTATTTTATCAGAAATTATTACTCTTCTTATTTTTAAAGGTGATCAATCAATAGCTCAAGCATCTAAATTAACCGAAATTGCATCAAATTATACACCAAATAACACTCAACAAATTGGAGATGTAATGTTTAGTATGTACGCATATCCGTTCTTGCTTATTTCATTTATTCTACTT
This sequence comes from Alphaproteobacteria bacterium, assembly GCA_003450915.1. Taxonomy (GTDB): domain Bacteria; phylum Pseudomonadota; class Alphaproteobacteria; order UBA1280; family UBA12223; genus UBA12223. Next base: position 3,708 of record DMEM01000067.1, on the reverse strand, counting down.
GTTGCGATGATTGGTTCAATTATTTTAACATTTACTAAGCAAAAAAATAGAAAACAACAAGATATTCACAAGCAAATTCACAGAAAACGCGAAGACTCAGTTGAGTTGAAAAAAGTTAAGTCTGGTACTGGCGTTAATTTTTAATATTAGGAGAGAGACATGTTACAAGTTGGTTTAAATCACTTTTTAGTATTATCATTAGTTCTATTTGTAGTAGGGCTAGTTGGTTTAGCATTTAATAGAAAAAACATTATTTCTGTGCTTATGTGTTTAGAGCTTGTTTTATTAAGCTGCAATATTAACTTTGTGGCTGGATCTGCATTTTTCGGTAATATTGAAGGTCAAATTTATACATTCTTTACTTTATCAATCGCTGCAGCTGAAGTTGCTATTGGTTTAGCTTTAGTTGTTGCATTGTTTAAGAAAACTCAAAATATCGATTTAGATAAAATAAAATAGGAAAATTATTTATGCATTATATTTTAGCTGTATTATTACCATTATTAGGCTTTCTTGTTTTAGGTTTGGCAAGTGCTTTTAAATTACGCTGTCCTAGATCTAAAAAGGTTCTTCCTGTTTTTGCAACATCTGTTTTAGGTTTGAGCTTAATTTTAAACTCAGTAGCATTCTTTAATATTTTTATAGTAGGGCATGATTCTGTAACTATCGATTTATTTACTTGGCTTAATGTAGCAGATTTAGAAGTTTCATTTGGCTTAATGTTAGATAAGTTATCAGTTTTAATGTTGTTTGTAGTTAGCTTAATTTCATTTTTAGTACACTTTTACTCATTAGAATATATGAAAGAAGATGAAGGCAAGGTTAGATTCTTCTCATACCTTGGTTTATTTACATTTGTAATGTTTACTCTGGTAACAGCTCCTAACTTATTACAGCTATTTTTAGGTTGGGAAGGTGTTGGTCTTGCTTCATACTTACTAATTGGTTTTTGGTATAAAAAAGATTCAGCAACAAAAGCAGGTATTAAAGCTTTTATTGTTAACAGAGTGGCAGATTTAGCATTAATTGCAGCAATTATTTTAACATTTTCCAACTTAGGTTCGTTAGATATTACTTATATTATCGATAACGTTGGTTTATTAGAAGAAGATAATCAACTTAATATAATCGCAATTTTATTATTTATTGGGGCAATGGGTAAATCTGCTCAATTCGGTTTCCATACTTGGCTACCCGATGCTATGGAAGGCCCAACACCTGTATCAGCCTTAATTCACTCAGCAACAATGGTTTCAGCAGGTGTATTTTTAGTAGTTAGAATGTCGGGTCTTTTTGAATTTTCAGATATCTTACCAATTATTGCAATTGTTGGTATGCTTACCGCTATATTTGCTTCATTAGTTGGCTTGGCTCAAAAAGATATTAAAAAGGTGATTGCTTACTCAACATGTTCACAGCTTGGGTATATGTTCTTTGCTTGTGGTGTTAGTGCTTATTCAGCAGCGATGTTTCATCTTTTCACTCATGCGTTTTTCAAAGCTTTATTATTCTTAGGTGCAGGGGCTGTAATTCATGCCTGCAATCATGAACAAAACATGTTTAAAATGGGTGGTTTAAGAAAAATTATGCCATTTACATTTGTGCTTATGTGGATTGGTTCACTGGGTCTTTTAGGTGTTCCCCCATTTAGTGGCTTCTTCTCAAAAGACTTTATTTTAGAATCAGCATTTATGGCAGGTACTGATATTGGTCTTTGGGTTTATGTAATTGGTACCTTTGGTGCTATGTTAACAGCTATTTATTCATGCAGAGTTATTTTCTTAGTGTTTAATTCTCAAACAAACTTATCAAAAGAAGATGAAAAGCATGCTCATGAAGTAAATTCGATTATGCTAATTCCAATGATTGTTTTAGCATTTGGTGCTGTTGTCGCAGGTTTTTTAGGTCAAGCGATGACTCATACTGATTTTTGGAATGATTCTATTGTTATTATTAATTCAACAGGAGTTGAAAATGCACATAATATTCCAGCATTCTTTAAATTCTTACCATTAGCTCTAGTTCTTTTAGGAATTATTGTTGCAGACTTGGTTATTTTAAAAAAAAGAGGTCTTAAGCTATTGATGAAAGTTAGTGGTTTGCACACATTATTTGAAAACAAGTTCTATATCGATGAGCTTTATGGAAAAACAGTTGTAAAACCTTATAAGGTTGTTTCATCTCTTGCTCAAGTTATTGATACTCATTTAATCGACAGGTTTGTAAATTCAATCGCTGAGTTTACATTGTTTATTGCTAAGAAATCTAGAAAGCTACAAACAGGACTAGTTCATGATTATAACTTGATGTTCTTGCTTGTTTTAATTGGTGCTTTAGCCGTGCTTATTATCAGAACTATTTAGGAGAAAATTAAAATGCAGTTTCCAATATTATCAACTTTAATATTTTTACCGATAATTCTATCTGTTTTTGTAATGTTTGCAAGGCGTGCAAATCAAACTAAAATTACAGCAGGTTTAATTAGTTTTGTAAATATGATTCTTTCATTTGTTTTACTAGCTAACTTTAATAAAAACTTGGTGGTTGAGCAATTCGTAGAGCAATCAATGTGGATTGAAAAATTTAATATTCAATACTTTTTAGCAATCGATGGTGTTAGTTTAGTGCTAATTTTATTAACAACTGTTTTAAGTTTCTTAGCAATTGTTTTCTCCGGTGAAGTTAAAAAGCCAAGAGTATATTTTACAGCCTTTCTATTTTTAGAAGGTTTAGCAATTGGACTGTTTTCTGCTTTTGATGCTGTTCTATTTTATGTATTTTTTGAAGCAATGCTTATCCCAATGTTTTTAATTATTGGAGTATGGGGTGGAGAAAATAGAATTTATGCTACATTTAAGTTCTTCTTATACACTCTATTCGGCTCATTATTATTCTTAGTTGCTTTATTATATATGTATGTCCAATTTAATACATTCGATATGCTAACTTGGGCTAATTTAGGTACTTCATTAAGCTTTGAAGAACAAAAATGGTTGTTTATAGCGTTATTTATAGCCTTTGCGATTAAAGTACCAATGATTGGAGTGCATACTTGGTTGCCAGATGCTCACGTTCAAGCTCCAACTTCAGGTTCGGTAATTCTAGCAGGTGTCTTATTAAAAATTGGTACATATGCAATGCTACGTTTTATTATTCCTATGTTACCAGAGGCAACAGAGTTCTTCGCTATTTATGTAATGGGCTTAAGTGTTGTTGCGATTGTTTATGCATCACTTTTAGCTTATAAGCAAAAAGATATTAAAAAAATGATTGCGTATAGCTCAATTGCACATATGGGTTTTATCACTCTAGGTCTTTTTGCGTTAACAGAATTAGCTGTGCAAGGTGCTGTTTTACAAATGATTAACCACGGTATTGTTTCAGCTGGTTTATTCTTTGCGATAGGGGTTGTTTATTCAAGGTTGCACACTAGAAATATTGATTATATCGGTAATTTAGCAGATAAAATGCCAAAATATGCCGTTGTATTTATGATTTTAACCCTAGCAAGTGTTGGTTTACCTGGTACTGCAAACTTTATTGGTGAAATAACTATTTTAATCGGTTCATATTCTTCAGCGCCAATTCTTACAGTTTTAGCTATTTTAGGTGTGCTAATGGGAGCTTGCTACATGCTTAAGCTTTATAAGGGGATGTTCTACAAACAGCTTGATAGTAAAAAGTTAGATTCTGTAACTGATTTAACTT
>DMEM01000007.1 GCA_003450915.1 Alphaproteobacteria bacterium | reverse complement strand
CAGTGATGTATAACTTGTATATATAGTTACGATTAATTCTTAATGGTAACATTCTAAATTTTTAAAAAAGTCTTGTAGTTTCTACTAACCAAATTTGATATTATCTTATGCTTATTTTAGTATGAGGTGTAAGGGGAATTGCTATGAGTATTGATAAAGCTTTCAAAGAATCTGTAAAGGGCTATTTTAAAGCCCACGGAAGTACAACCTTTACTTTTTCAGAACTGAAACAGGCATTACATATAAAGCCAAAGCATGATAAAAAGCTTAAAAAAACGTTATATATGTTGAATAACTATGGTGATATTAAAAAGTTACGAGATGGAAGCTATAAGTGGGATTCTACTTGTGGCGGTAAGTATCGTAACTCTAATAATAATCATGCCGGCAAGAAAAATGGCAGCAATAACGGTGTTAAGCTAGACCTAGGCAAACTAGAAACTGTGCTGTGTGTTTATCGTAAAAACGGGGAGCATTGGTCATATACACCAATCTTGAAAAAGTCAACGAATGCTAAGCTTACTGTTTTTAAGAGCGATAAAACTGAACTTGAAAATATTGAGCAAGGTAGCATTGTTGAAGTTAAACCAATAAAGTCAAAAGATGGTAATACTTATCAAGGTGGTAAGTTTATCAGGCTGGTTGGTAAGTCGGTAGTTGGTAGTGAAAGCTATATTTCACTACATAACCATGGTATTAAACCAGAATTTTCTGAGGAGATTATGAAGTATGTAAACTCTTTGAAAGAAATTTCACAAAAGCAGATTTTGAAACGTCAAGATTTGCGTCATTTACCGTTAATTACAATTGATGGTAAAGACTCTCGTGATTTTGACGATGCAGTCTTTGCTGAAAAGTGGTTTGATGCTAAAGACAATCATATTGGTTACCATGTTATTGTTGCCATAGCTGATGTTGCTTACTATGTTCCTAAAGGTTCGCCTTTAGACCTTGAAGCTTTGAAGCGTGGTAATTCAACTTATTGCCCAGATATGGTAGTTCCAATGCTGCCAGAACGTCTTTCAAATGGGCTTTGCTCGTTAGTACCAAATGAAGATCGGCCAGTTATGGCTGTTCATTTATACATTGATATAAACGGAGAACTGCAAAAACATAAGTTTGTACGTGCGGTGATTAAATCACACAAGCGTTTAACTTATGACCAGGTTCAAACAGCAATTGATGGTGACTTTACAGATGTTATAGATGAAGTATTCTATAAAGATGTAATTGCTCCGCTTGAAAGTGCTTATGAACTACGTAAAACTCAGAAAGATTTCCGTGGTGCGTTGACCATTGAAAAACCAGAATCTCGGATTTTGGTTGATTATCGTACTGGTGAAATTTCAGAAGCTGAAGCTATTTCTCGTCATAAATCACATATGATTATTGAAGAGATGATGATATTGGCTAATATTGCAGCCGGTCATACCTTGGAAGAATATATTGGTATGTACCGAGTGCATGAAGAGCCATCGGTAGAAAAAGTCGAGGACTTCTTAAGAACCTTAGATCAACTAGGTGTTCCTTACAGTCCTAAGATTAACCCTGAGTATATTACAGCTGAGGACTTCCAAACTATTGCAGATTCACTTGAAGGCAGAAAGGATAAAAACTTTATCCTGGATATGATGCCTAAAAGTCAGTCTAAGGCTTACTACTCACCTGATAATGAAGGACACTATGCTTTAGCGTTAACTCATTATGCGCACTTTACATCACCAATTCGTCGTTATGCTGACTTGGTAGTGCATCGTGTACTTATTGAGGTTCTAACACTTCCTTGTTTTGGAGGAGCTGTTTATGAAGAAGATGAGGCTCTTGAAATAGGGGAGCAAATTAGTAAAACTGAACGTATATCAGAGAAGGCGGCTAAAGAGTCAATGTCTCGCTTTATGGCTCGTCACTATTCAAAACGTATAGGTGAAGAGTTCAGTGTTCGGGTGTCATCTATCGGTGCCTTTGGTGTGTATGTTCGCATCTTAGAAACTGGTGCAGAAGGCATCCTTTCTCCAAGAGATTTGAAAGCTCTGTCTTATAAATTTGATGAAGAAAGTCATACATATGTCGGTAAAGGTAAAAAAATTGAACCGATTATGATAGGCACTAAGCTTAAAGTAAAACTAGCTAAAACTAGCATACTCTCAGGTCGGATTGCATTTGATTATGTATCATTTGCAGATGACTTTGATTATGATATGCAAGACGTTGCTTAAAGTAAGCGAATAATAAGACTAAAAGCTCCCGAAAGGGAGCTTTTTTCTTTGTCTAAAAATGAGATCCCGGATCGTCGTAGCCCGGGATGACATAGATGTCTAGTTAAAATACATAAATACTTTTTTTAACATGATATTCATAGAATTTAATTTTGTAAAATTATGATCGGCATGTTCCATATAGTATGTCTCAATATTTTCATTTGCAAAATTTAGAGATCTAGAAAGTTGATAATATGGGCTATTAGCTTGTACAATTAATGTATCAACATTAATGTTATCAATATGCTCTTGAGACTTAATAGGAGACCAGGCTAAACCTTCTTGCTTCATATCTTCATTAAATAGAAAAGGAACGGTTCTATCAAAGCTAACATTAAACTTATTGCCATCAGCATCAACCATTACAGAACTATTAGATTGAGCCCATGGAACATCAATAATAAATGATGGGTCAATTAAAGCTTGTTTTGTAACCTTATTTGAATTTAATACAGCGCTTGTTAAGGCTCCATAGCTTGTAGCCATGATATAAATATTATCATACTTAATACTAAAGAAATCAATAACTTTCCCCAAGTCATTTATTTGAGACTCGACTGTAGTATTTAAAAAGCTTCTGTGATTATCAGCCTCTTTATAAAAGTCGAATCTGAAAACATCGTAGTTTAAATTATTTTCTACCACATAGTCTCTTGTTTTTAAGTTCATATGGTTATTACCATTGCCACCTAACCCATGACAACAAATAATTAAAGATGAGTTACTTTCTTTGGTTAATAAAACTCCATTGATATGAAAATTATCAGAAACCTCAATATTTTTTAGTACTTTTTCTTGAAACATATTAAGTCCCCTTAGTGAATCGCAACAAAGTAAATATATACAAGATATGTTACAAACAGAATAATACCGTATACTTTATTATTACCTGTTTTTCTAAAGAAGAACGGCACTAAGAATAAAGCCATAAGAATTAAGAATACAGAATCTAAATTAAAGTTATTAATCTCAAGAGGATTAATTGCTGCAGCAATACCTAAAGCAGCTAAAATATTGAACATGTTTGAGCCAATGATATTACCTAGTACTAAAGAAGTTTCGCCTTTTTTCGCAGCAGAAATAGAAGCTGCAGTTTCAGGCAGTGAAGTTCCTAAAGCAACTAAAGTTAAACCAATTACTTTTTCTGAAATATTTAAGTCTTGAGCGATAGCTGTTGCACCATTAATAAGTAGGTCAGCACCAATTGCTAAACCAATAAGACCAACAAGAACTCCTAAGAATAGCTCAAACATATTTGCACTGTCTTTTTCTGAATCATCTTCAACATTAACAGTAATATCTTCTTCTTTATTTACTTTTAAAGATATTAGCAAGAAGATAACTAGTAGAACAGTCATTAAAATACCTTGGATTTGGCCCATATAGCCAAATAATGCAGAAATAACTAAAATAACATATGCTACAGCAACAAAAACAAAGTCTAGTTTGTGCTTTGTCATATCTGGCCAGTTTTTGCTAATTAATAAACAAATAGCTAAAGGAATACCGATGTTTGCAATATTACTACCAACTACTGTTGATACTGCTAAGTCTGATAGGTTTTGTGAACTTGCTGAAGATGTTGACATAACTTCAGGTAATGAAGACCCAAAACCGATAATAGCAGAGCCAATAAATACTTTTGATAAGTTAAAACGTTTAGCAATAACAATTGATGATTCAACCAGGGTATCAGCACAATATGATAATAACATTAAGCCTGCAAAAGCAACAATGTATGAGTTCATTAGAGTTTCCATAAAAATTTAATTTATCCTTTTAATTTTTTAGTCTTTTTGGTCTATTTCTAGAGGAGCACGTTGGTTAATTCTAAGTTTTAATAAAGCTTGTTTCTTTTTAGTTAAAACTTCAAATTTAAGGTCGTTATATTCAATAACATCACCAACATTTGGTAGTTTTTGTGCAATACTTGCAACAAAGCCACCTAGAGTAACGTTTTCTTCATCAGGGATTGACCAATCAAACTCCCTGTTAAAATCACGAATAGGGAATAGAGCTGAAATAATAACAGAGCCATCTGCCATGCGTGTAAATTCTGATTTTTCTAAGTCATGCTCGTCTTCAATTTCACCAACAATTTCCTCTAAGATATCTTCTAATGTAATTAAACCTTGTAAATCACCGTACTCATCAACAACAAAACGCATATGAGTTCTTGTTTTTCTAAAGTCTAATAATAGTTCAGAAATAATAGCAGTTTCAGGAACAAAGAAAGCTTCTTTTAATAAGTCTCTAATAGAAAATTCTTTGTTTTCTTTAATTGCTCTAGCATAAACGGGTAAAAAGTCTTTTACATATAAAATACCAATAATATTATCAGGACGTTCTTCATACATTGGAATTCTAGAGTATGAAGAGGAGCTAATTGCGTGGAAAATTTTATCATTATCTAAATTAATATCAATACTTTCAATACTTGAACGGTGTTGCATTAGATCTTCAGATGTTAAATCATCTAAACCAACAATACTATCTAGCATTCTATGCTCTCCAGTTTCTAAAACACCTGTTTTTAGACCTAAACTAATAGCTCCTTTAATATCATCTTCGCCAAAGTTTTGATCGTCTCCAGCTGTTTTAATACCCAAAAGATTCATTAATCTTGATGTAATGAAGTTAATTGTTTTTGTGAATGGCTTTAAAATAACGATTAGTAGCTCCATAACTCTTACAATTGCCATAGCAATAGGTTCTGGGAATCTACTTGCGATAGTTTTTGGAAGAACTTCAGCAAAAACTAAAACTAAAAATGTCATAACAAGAGTTGCATATACAACACCAGCCTCACCAAATAATTTTGTAAAAGCAACAGTCGCTAACGCAGATGCTGCAATGTTAACAAGGTTATTACCTAGTAAAATAGTACTTAATAATTCTGCTGGTTTGTCTAATAGCTTACTTACAGATTTTGCGTGTTGGTTGCCTTCTTCTTCAAGCTTGTGTAGTTTGGGTTTGCTTGATGACATAAGGGCTGTCTCTGAACCAGAGAAAAACGCAGAGCAAAGTATTAAGCCTAATACTACTGCTAAGGGTATTAACAAAGCGGTTTCCAATATATGAATCTCCTAATAGTTATAAATGAAATATACAATGCATTATAGCTAAAATACTATTTTATTTCAATAACTATTTTGTCATTCTGGTTGTTTTCATTAAAGCTTAAAATAGGGTTTAATGAAGGGGGAAGTAGTTTGTTTTGTGAAAGAAAGGAAATAACTTCTGTTTTTATAAAATTATAAACTATTCTCTTATCTTGGTGATTAGAGTTTAAGATATCCTCAAGTGTTTTAGAAGAATCAAACTTTATTTTTTCTAAAGCATATTCTTTAGTAACAGGCTTAAATGCAAAAATGCCATTATTATCAGAGCTTTTATTGTCCAAATTAATAACCCCAGTTTTTGTATCAAGATAGTAAGTTGAATTATTATTTTTTGCAAAAAATACAATTAGTTCTTCTATAGAGTAAATATAATTAAATAAATTATTGTTTTTCATTATTTTATTTCTTGTTTTTTTGTTAAAAAAAGTCAAAAAATAT
>DMEM01000135.1 GCA_003450915.1 Alphaproteobacteria bacterium | reverse complement strand
TATAAAAAAATTACCAATTAACTTATTACTTTTAGAGATCTATTATGAACGGGAAAACTGAATTTTTGATAAAATCATTAGAAAAAATGTCTAGAAATTTAGCAAAAAAACAGAGAAGACCATTAGAAGAGGTAAAAAAATTTGTAGGAGCAAAAGGAGAGCTTCTTTTAGACTTGCAACAAATGCGTCGTCATTTAATTAATATATCTGATAAAACTGAGACTTCCAAGTTAATTTTAGCAATTAGTCATTTAGAAGAGATTGAGTCTGATATTTACAGAATTTACACTCCATTTGCAGCATCTATTGCAAATGCAAGCATTTCAATTACAGAGCTAAGAAAATTAAACGCTCAAAAAAGTCATGAAATAACTAATGTTGATCAACATTTAAATGCAATTAAACTGGTTCATGTATTACACTCTGACTTGGATTATGCCGATGAGCTTAACATTAGAAATGAACATAATAGAATCATGCACAAAATGGAAAAAGCAAAAGTTAAAATTTATGCTTTGTAGTTACGAAAAAGATCCCCAAAGCTAAATCAAAGCGGAGGGGCTTTTTATTTTATTATAATAAGTTAAAGGCTGAAGGTATTTCAAGTGTACTTGTCATCCTGAACTTGATTCAGGATCTCCTTAATTCGTTTGAGATCCCGGATCGGAGTCCGGGATGACGATATTTTGCTTTTCAGCAGTTTTTAACTTAAATGATAGTAAATTTAAAGCAATTGTTTTTCAAGGTGATTTCATTTATTTCTCTAAAGCTTGTTTTAAATACCTTGCCGTATGTGACTTTTTAGACGTTGCTACTTTTTCAGGAACTCCTTTAGCAACTATTTCTCCTCCAAATTGACCTCCTTCAGGGCCTATATCAATAATATAATCTGCTGTTTTAATAACATCTAAATTATGTTCAATAATAACCATTGTATTGCCTTCATCTACTAAACGATGAAGCACTTTTAGCAGTAAATCAATATCTTGAAAATGAAGACCTGTAGTTGGTTCATCTAAAATATATAAGGTTTTACCTGTAGAACGCTTAGAAAGCTCTTTAGCTAGCTTAATTCTTTGAGCCTCACCACCCGATAATGTCGTTGCACTCTGCCCTAGCTTAATATAAGACAAACCAACATCCATTAACAATTGAAGAGTTTTTCTAATGTTTGGAACTTCAGAGAAGAATTCCAAAGCTTCTTCTACCGACATATCCAAAACATCAGCAATTGTTTTACCGTCTTGTTTAACGTCTAAGGTCTCACGGTTATAACGCTTACCATCACAAACCTCACAAGGCACATATACATCTGCTAAGAAATGCATTTCAATTTTAATTAAACCATCACCTTGACAGGCCTCACAACGACCGCCCTTAACATTAAATGAAAAACGTCCTGGTTTATAACCACGTGCTTTTGATGCAGGTAAGCCTGAGAACCATGTTCTAATCGGATCCATTAGCCCTGTGTATGTTGCAGGGTTTGATCTTGGAGTTCTACCAATTGGACTTTGGTCGATATCAACAATTTTATCGATATGTTCTAGCCCTGTAATATCTTTGTGCTTACCTACTGCATAATGGCCACCATTTAGTCTTTGAGCTAAGCCTTGATATAAGGTATCAATTACTAAGCTTGATTTACCACCACCTGAAACACCTGTTACACAAGTCATCACCCCTAATGGGAAATCTACATCAACATTTTTTAGGTTATTTGCAGATGCGCCCAATACTGAAAGTTTATTATCAAAGCTAACTGGTCTTCTATTTTCTGGAATTGCAATTTTACGCTCTCCGTTTAAATAAGCACCTGTTACAGATTTCTTATTTGCCATAATTTGTTTAGGAGTACCTGCAGCAATAACTTGCCCACCATGAATACCTGCTTTAGGGCCAATATCTAATACATAGTCAGCTGATCTAATAGCATCTTCATCATGCTCTACTACAATAACTGTATTATCTAAGTCTCTAAGCTGTTTTAGAGTATCTAATAATCTATCATTATCTTTTTGATGTAAACCAATTGAAGGCTCATCTAATACATATAGAACACCATTTAAACCAGAGCCTACTTGAGATGCTAGTCTAATTCTTTGAGACTCACCACCTGATAATGTACCAGAGGTTCTATCTAATGATAAATAATCTAAACCAACATAGCTTAAAAAGCTAAGACGTTCATTAATTTCTTTTAGGATTGGCTTTGCAATAATTTTATTTTTCTCTGATAATGTACGATATAGTCCGCCGAAAAACTCTTTAGATTGAGTTATACTAAATTGTGTCACATCTGAAATACTCAAATCATTTATTTTAACTGCCAATACTGAGTCTTTTAACCTTGAGCCGTTACAATCTGTACAAGTTTTTAAACTTCTAAATCTATTTAGAGCATATTTTTTATGAGGTCCTGCTACTTTCCACTGCTTTTCTAAACTAGGGATAATACCTTTAAATTTAAGCTGCTCGCCTTTATAGCCTTCCATTAGCGTTAAAGGTTCTTTAGAACCATAGAATAACTCGTGCATAAATTCATCAGGGTGAGTATTAGCTGGTGCTAACAAGTTTATCTTATGCTTTTTAGCTAATGAAATTAAAATATCGTATTGTAGTTCATTTAAATCAGACCATGGACGAATTGTTGTTACGTGTTTCCCTTTTACCTCATCTAGTAGTGCTTTATTGTAATCTTCTATAATTAAATGCTCATCAAAGTGTTGCAAACCGCCAATACCGTCACAGGTTTGACACGCCCCAAATGGGCTATTGAATGAAAACATTCTTGGTTCTAAATCTGGCAATGAGAAACCGCAATGTGGACAAGCATACTTTGCTGAAAATAGCATTTGTTCTGGTTTGGTATCATCTTTAGGTACTGTTTCTACAATAACTAAGTCTTCTGCGATTCCTAATGCTGTTTCGATTGACTCAGCTAAGCGAGATTGATTATCAGGCTTTACGGCTAGTCTATCAACAACAATTTCTAAGTCATGTTTAAATTTTTTATCAAGCTCTGGAAAGTCTTCAATTTGAAACATCTCTCCATCTACTTTAATTTTGGTAAAACCTTGTTTTTGTAATTCTTTAACTAATTTAGAATGCTCACCTTTTCTTTGTCTTACAATTGGTGCTAAAATTTGAATACGAGTTTTTTCTGGCATTGTTAAAACTTTATCTACCATTTCAGAAACTGTTTGAGATGAAATAGCGATTTTATGCGTTGGGCAATATGGCGTACCAACTTGAGTATATAGAATTCTTAAATAGTCATAAATTTCGGTAATTGTCCCTACTGTTGAACGTGGGTTTTTTGAAGTTGTTTTTTGCTCAATAGCAATCGCTGGTGATAGTCCTGTGATACTGTCAACTTCTGGCTTTGCTGTAATGTTTAAGAACTGCCTTGCATAAGCTGATAAGCTTTCTACAAAACGTCTGTGACCTTCTGCATAAATAGTATCAAAAGCCAAGCTTGATTTACCTGAACCTGATAAACCTGTAATAACCGTTAAGCTATTTTTAGGGATTTTAACATCAATATTTTTTAAGTTGTGCTCTCTTGCACCTTTTACTTCTATATACTTTGCCATATTTAGTATTTGACTTTCTTAATATTTTTCGCATTCTTTAGTTGAAATTTTTCATATAATATGTATAATAATCTATATATGATTTATTGTAGAACTTTAATAAATTAAATATGCATAAAATTTAATCAAAGGAAATATAGTGTAAGATGAAAAAAGTAATAATGACAGCGCTTTCTGTAATGATGCTTACGGGCTGTGCTACTCAATCATACCAGTTTGAAAGAGAAAGAATCAGATATGAAGAAACAGAAATGCAAAACTTCTTTTTCTTTGGTATTGGTCAAGAAGAAGAGTTCGATGCAATGGAAGTTTGTAAAACACCTGAAGATATTGTAAAAATTGAAACAGCTGAAAAACCATTATCAGTACTGATTAAGCTTTTAGTAGCTCCTATCTACACACCTAGAGATGTTACAGTATACTGTAAAGACTAAACACTAAATTAAGGATTAATAAAATGAATTTCAAAAAATTAGCATTATTATGCTCTCTAGTAGTTTTAGCTTCATGTGCAAAACAAACAGTATATGTTGCAGACAAACCAATGGATTATGATGTAAGTAAAACAAGTCACTTCTTCTTATGGGGTATTGGTCAAACTTCAAAAGTTGATGTTGCTAGAATTTGTAAATCAAGAAACAACGTTTCTAAAGTTGAAAGTAGAATGAGTGGCGGTCAAGCTGTTGTTACTCTACTAACTTTTGGTATTTACACACCAATGACTTCAACAGTTTACTGCTCTAAAGAAGTAAATCAATCTTTAAAAGTAGTTAAACAATAAAACATTGTTAAATTATTATTATGCAAAAGCAGACTTCTAAGAAAGTTTGCTTTTTTTATGTATAATTTTATGAGTTTTCAGGATGTTAAACAATCTGATTATAGCCTAACCCTATAAGTACTTAGATATTTTGATAACAACAATAATAAAAAGGGGAAAAATATGAATAAATCGATTTTATCTGCTTTAGCTCTTACGCTATTTCTTGCAGGGTGTGCTAAACAAAGTTTTGTTCTAGATGGTAGTGCGAAAGAGATGGCTAGAAATGATACTTTCTTTTCTGAAGAACCATTTGATCCAAACTTAGATGCATCATCTAAAAAGACCCATCACTTCTTTATTGCAGGACTTGCTCAAGGTAAAGCAATTAATCCGGCTAAAGTTTGTGGTTCTACAGCCAGAGTTGCTAAAGTTGAAACCCAGGTTACATTCTTAAATGGTCTGCTAACCTTCCTAACCTTTGGTATTTACTCACCTCATGAAGCCAGAGTATATTGTAAATAAAAATAATAACCAAGAAGAAGTCTTTTTTAGACTTCTTTTTTATTTATTCTTGATTTTAAATAAAAAAAAACACCATACTATCAAAAGTTATAATTCATAAACATTTAGTTTAATAAAAAAGGAAAAACAAATGAACAAAACTATGTTATCTGCTTTAGCATTAACAGCTCTACTTGCAGGCTGTGCTAAACAGTCTTTCGTTCTTGATGGCAACCAACAAGATATGGCTAGAAACGATGTATTCTTCTCTGAAGAGCCTTTCGATACAAATATGGATGCATCATCTAAAACAACTCATCACTTCTTTATTAGTGGTTTAGCTCAAGGTAAAGCAATTAATCCGGCTAAAGTTTGTGGTTCAGTTTCAAAAGTTGCTAAAGTTGAAACGCAAGTTACTTTCTTAAATGGTCTACTAGGCTTTATTACTTTTGGTATTTACACTCCTCATGAAGCAAGAGTTTTCTGTAAATAATACAGAGTATAAAAAAAGAAGTCTTTTTTTAGGCTTCTTTTTTTTAATTACTTCTTGCTTTTAGATAAAAAAAACATCATACTGTTAAAAGCTTAATATCTTAT
>DMEM01000190.1 GCA_003450915.1 Alphaproteobacteria bacterium | reverse complement strand
TAAAAGATGATTTAGCTAGAGAAACATTTAGGAGTCCGCATACTTTTATATTTGGTTTATTAATGCTGGGGGTCTCTATATTAACCCTAGCTTTATTTAGCAAAATGTCATCAACAGAAGGCGCTTTACTGCAAAGAATAACTATGATTTTTGCTTTGGTAATTGCCTGGTTCTTTATGCAAAGAAAACCGAATAAGCTTCAATTGTTTGGTAATCTAATTGTATTAGGAGGAATTGTTTTTATGCTTGGTAGTTTAGAAAAAGAGAACTTAGGCACCGTTTTAGTTATTTTATTTTTACTAGCTTTATCTCAAACATTAAGAGTTTTTGTTTCTGAAAATCACAACACTTATAATAAGGCTGTAAGACAAGAAAATAATGATCCTAAATTACAAATTAGAGTTGTTGGTTTTGTTGTGTTTGTTGTTAGTGTAGTCTTTTTAATCTTCTCATTTTTAGTAGCTATTTTACAAACATATTATCCGATATTTCAACAAAATAGTTATGTACCTGTTATTGATGATTTTCTACATTACCCAACTATATTTGGTGGCTTAATTGCTGGAGTGTTATTTGTTGCTCCAATTAGATTAAGTGAGTTTTATAGTGCTAATATTATTAAGGCAGAAAACTTTTTAGCAGTTGGTGCATTTAGTGGTGTTGCTACTTTATTTTGGGAATGGATGCTTCAGCCTGTTACAGGTCTAGATTTAAAAACATTATCTCAGACAGATATTATAGCAGGTTCTGTTATTACAATTGGATGTTTAATTGCTGCAGCAAGCCAAATTCTTAAGGTTAAAAAGAATGGTCCTGAGTTATGGAGAGACTTTATCAAAGAATATGATAAAGATGATATGCATGTTTACCATAGTAAAGATATTGTATCTAAAACTTTACATCATTATAATAATGATATAGAAATAGCCGCTCAAGCACTAGGCATTAGTACTTGTACAATTAAAAAAATGAAAGAGCAGGATAACTACGGTTTTAAAGACTGTACAAACTCTTTAATTATGGCTAATTTTAAAGAGAATGTTGCCAATATTGATTACTTAACAAAAATTTATAATAGAAGTGGATTTAAGGCTATAGGCGAAGAGTTTGTTGAATCGACAGACCTGCTTACTTTAGTATTTGTCGATTTAGATAAGTTTAAACCTGTAAATGATATTCACGGACATGATGCAGGAGACTTTGTTTTAAAAGAAATTGCTGCTAGATTAGTAGAATTAGAAAATAAAGATATTAAAGTTTTTAGATTAGCTGGCGATGAGTTTGTTTTATTATTTAGAAATTATGAAAAGCAGCATATTGTTAATCACTTACCTAATTTTGAAAGTATTGTTAATAAAGAAATAACATTAAAAAATAATATTAATGTTTCGGTTGATGCTAGTTTTGGTGTTGCAGCATATGGTATTGAATCTGAAACTTTAGATGGTTTATTAGAAGCAGCTGATAAAAATATGTATAGTCATAAGCATACTAAATAATAAAAGATAATAGAAAAAACTAGCCAGAGGGCTAGTTTTTTTCTGATACTATAACTTTATTAAAATCTATAATTAATTTATCGATATTTTTTGCAAAAATTTTATCATAGCATAGCCCTTCAAAAAAAGAATAGTTAAGAAAAAAGTTTTTAAAAATTAAAGGGTATTCTTCTTTATGATAGTCTTTTATATAAATGCTAAATGTTGCAGATGCAACTTTGTATAAATTTGTAAGTTCAGCGGAGCTTTGTTTAAAACTGGAATTAGCAAGGCTTTCTACTTTACTTGAAAAAAAAGTGTACTGAGACTGCATACTTGTTGTGAAATCAAAGCATTTTTTATATGCTTCTTGATGTTTATACATAAGTTTGTGCTGTCTTGAGGTTATAAACTTGGAGCCTCTTTGTTTTAATTCAGTCCAAGATTTTTTAGACTTTTTCCCATTGTTTGTTTTTAAAACTCTTTCTGAGAATGGTATGTTTGAAAGAGATATAAGATTCTCTCTTTTTTCTAGTTCTCTTTGATTTGTTGCAACAGTAAAAATAAAAGTTAAAAAAAGAACCACTGCTATTAGCAGATAGGTTTGTTTTTTGCGCATTGTATGGTTCTCCATAACATAACTAAAACGTTATAAGTTAAGTATTCAGTTATGGATTAGTATACAAATAAAAAAACAGCCCGTGTTAGGGGCTATTCGGTTATTGGTTGCTTTCTGGGTATAGGCTGTTGTAGGCAATAATCATTTCATAGATATTACTAGCGAATAGCTCATCTATGCACATGCCGTTGAATTCATTTGCATGTAGAAAGAATTCGAAAAAGACTTGTTCATATTCATAGTCTTTATAGTCATCTACATATATTTCAAAAGTTGCAGATGCTATTTGTTTTAGTTCTTTGATATTGTCGTAATGTGCTAGATTGCTATCTCTTGCAATTTGTTTAATTTTTTCAGGGTTTTGCATGGTTCTTTCAGATACAATGGTTGTAAAGTTATAACAAGTCCTATAGACTATGTTATGATCATACTTTACTTGGTGTTTATAACCTTCTGTAAAGGCTCGTCCTACCTTTTTTAGGTGAGTCCAGTCTTCTTTTGAAAGTTTTCCTATGCCATTTTGAAATAGACGATCCTTAAATGTTCTTATGTTTTCTTTAAATGTTTCGTAGTTAGGGTCAGTATCAGTTGTTTTAGCTTGAGCATTGGAAAAAGATAAGGCTGCAAGCGTAAGAGTTATCGCAAGTAATTTTTTCATTAAAAAACTCCGTGTGAAAAAGTAATAAGGGTATTTACACTAATATAGTGTATAAATATAAAAAATAAAAGAGCCTTTAATTAAAAAGACTCTTTTTATATAAATAGTTTTTATGAGTTAAGCTTAGTTTAAGCCAATAATTGTTGAATTACCAGCAAATTTAGCATCTTCTTCTAAAGCTTCTTCAATTCTTAGAAGTTGGTTGTACTTAGCAAGTCTATCTGATCTTGAAAGTGAACCAGTTTTAATTTGACCACAAGCTGTAGCTACTGCTAAATCAGCGATGAATGAATCTTCAGTTTCACCAGATCTGTGAGACGCGATAGCTGAATAGCCATTTTCTCTAGCCATTTGCATTGTTTGAAGAGTTTCAGTTAAAGTACCGATTTGGTTAACTTTAATTAAAATTGAGTTAGCCCAGTCTTCATCGATACCTTGTGCTAAGATTTCTTTGTTTGTTACAAATAGATCATCACCAACAAGTTGAACTTTTGAACCAAGTTTTTCGTTTAGTAGTTTCCAACCTTCATAATCTGTTTCGTGCATACCGTCTTCAATTGAAACGATAGGGTATTTAGCACATAAAGCTTCGTAGTATTCAACTAATTCAGCTGATGTTAGGTCACGGCCTTCAGCTTTGAATTCGTAAACTTTTTTCTCTTCGTTATAGAACTCAGACGCTGCTGAATCAACTGCAAAACCAATTTCTTCACCAACTTTGTAACCAGCTTTTTCGATAGCTTCTACTAGTAGTTCACAAGCTTCTTCGTTTGTTTTAAGGTTTGGAGCAAATCCACCTTCGTCACCAACAGCTGTGTTTAAGCCTTTTGAGTGTAATAGAGCTTTTAATGCGTGGAAAGTTTCTGCACCCATTCTTAGAGCTTCTTTAAATGAAGGAGCTCCGTGTGGCATAATCATGAATTCTTGAATATCTAGAGTATTATCTGCATGTTCACCACCGTTGATAACGTTCATCATTGGTGTTGGTAGAACTGCATCTTGACCTGATAGGTCTTGTAGGTATTCATATAGGTATAAGCCTTGGTGAGCTGCTGCTGCATCTGCTACTGCAAGTGATACACCTAAAATAGCGTTAGCACCAAAGTTTTCTTTGTTTTTTGTGCCGTCTAATTCGATCATTAATTCGTCAACTTCAACTTGGTTTAAAGCAGATTTGCCCTTTAATGCTGGAGCAATTTTTGTATTTACTGCTTCAATTGCTTTTAAAACGCCTTTACCTAAGTATCTAGTTTTATCGCCGTCTCTAAGTTCTAGTGCTTCTTTTGAACCTGTTGATGCACCTGAAGGTACTGCTGCACGACCTACAGCGCCTGAACTTAGCATTACATCTACTTCTACAGTTGGGTTACCACGAGAATCTAAAATCTCTCTTGCGTGTACCGATAAAATCTCAGCCATATTATTTTTTTCCTTATAATTATTTATAGAAACTTAACAATTTGAAATACTCTAAAATAGACAGGTTGTCTGTAAGAATATTTCATCTATTTATAACATGTTTGAAAAACTTTTCCAACTGAATTGATGAAAAAAGATAAAAAATAATTATTAATATGAGGTGTACTTGTTGAAGGTCAAATTATATGATTGCAATCATTATTAAACTAGTATAAAATAAACTTTAAGTTGTTATTTTTTTTATAGGGAGACGGCGTAATGACTAAAAAAGTAAATAGAAGAATTTTTAACTCTCAAGCTGGGATTAGTAATAGTCTATCTTACAGAGAATTAAAGAAAATGTTAAATCAAGAAAAAAGAATAGATAATAAATCAAAAATTAAAGAAATTTTGTATAATAAAATTTTTGCAAAAGTTGTTTTTGCTCTTTGTATTGGTTTGAATGTGTTGTTTATCATATTAGGTATTTTAAATTATATGGGGATAATCGGTTAAAATTATGGAAAATAAAGTTTTAAAAGGCTGGTTAGCAGCTTTATTTAGTGTTCTTGTTTTATGGGGCTTAAACAATGTAATGATAGGCTATTGTGCTAAAATTTTAGAGGTTAACTACTTGATTTATACCTGTAGTGCTTTTATTTCAGCATCTTTCATGTTATTAGCAATAGGTGGCTTAAAAGATGACTTGGCTAAAGAAACATTAAGGTCTCCAGATACGTTAATGTTTGGTCTTATTATGCTTTTGGGATATCTTCTTACGTTAAGCTTATTCTTTTACACTTCTTCAACAGAAGGTGCTTTTTTACAAAGAATTAGCATGATCTTTTCATTATTAGTTGCTTGGATTTTTATGCAAAGAAAGCCAAGTATAATAAATACAATAGGTGCAATTATAGTTTTAATTGGTATAGGATTAATTTGTAAAGATATTCCTGAAGACATTAGAGGAATTATATATCTTCTTATGTTTTTAGAAGGGGCTGCTTTAACAGCAAGAACTTTTGCAGCTGAAACTCATAAAACATATAACAGAGCGATTAGAGAATCTGAAGACCCTAAATTAAAAACTCGTATTGTTGGTTTTGTTATGTTTTTAGTTAGTGTTGTATTTTTAATATTCTCATTAATGTTTGCAACATTGCAAACTTATTATCCTGTATTTGAAAATTCTTCAATAGTTCCCGTTTTATCAGATTTTTATGATTATAAAAGTATTTTTGCTGGGCTTATTGCAGGTATTTTCTTAATAACGCCTTTAAGAATTATTGAATTTTTTAGTGCTAATACTATCAAGAGTGAAAACTTTTTAGCATTGGCTGCTGTCTCTCCATTTGCGACATTATTCTGGGAGTGGTTACTTGAACCATTAACAGGCATTAGCACAAAGTCATTTTCAATAAATGACTGGATTGCCGGAAGCATTATTACTTTTGGATGTCTGCTTACTGCTATTTACCAAATGTATAGAACTAAAAAATATGGTCTTGAAAAATGGAGAGATTATATTAAAACTTATGATGAAAATGATATGCATGTTTATCATAGTAAAGATATTGTCGTAAAAACACTATATCATTACAATGATGACGTAAACTACAGTGCCGAAGCTTTAGC
>DMEM01000156.1 GCA_003450915.1 Alphaproteobacteria bacterium | reverse complement strand
AATTCCATCAGAATAATCCTCTTCTTGAGCATATGAAATATTTGCAAAAGTCAAAATAGTTAATAGACATGCGATTTTTTTCATTTTTTTATTAAAATCCTTTTTATTTTGGTTAAAATACTGTATAATTGGCTAGTCTAAATATTATTATTATTTATTTAGATTATAACAAATAAAATTAAACATGTCATTATAAAAATGGAAAGGTAACAAGAATGAACTTATACCGTAGTCACACATGTGGCGAATTAACAGCAAAAGACGCATCTAAGATTGTTAAGCTGTCAGGTTGGATCTATAGAAGAAGAGACCACGGCGGCGTTATATTTATTGACCTTAGAGATAATTATGGTGTAACTCAAGTGGTATTCCACCCTGAATCAGGAATTATTGATCAGGTTTCATCACTTGGCTTAGAAAGCGTAATTACAGTAGAAGGTGAAGTATTAAAAAGAGATGACGCACAGATTAATCCGAATATGATTACTGGCGAAATTGAAATTTCTGTTAATAATTTAGAAGTTCAGTCTAATGTAGAAAGCCTACCTTGGTCAGTTATTGACGATTCAATCCCTGAAGAATTAAGACTAAGAGACAGAGTTTTAGACCTACGTACAGAAGGTCAACACGAAATGATGAAATTTAGAAGTAACGTTATTAGAACTATGCGTAACACAATGTGGGACATGGACATTAACGAATTCCAAACACCACTACTAACATCTTCATCTCCTGAAGGTGCTAGAGACTTTTTAGTTCCATCACGTATTCACCCAGGTAAATTTTATGCATTACCACAAGCTCCTCAACAATTCAAGCAAATGCTAATGGTTGCAGGTTTCGATAAATACTTCCAAGTTGCTCCTTGCTTTAGAGATGAAGATCCTCGTGCAGACCGTCACCCTGGTGAGTTTTATCAATTAGATGCAGAGTTCTCTTTTGTAACTCAAGAAGAAGTATTTAAAATTGGTGAAAAACTAATGACAGAAACTTTCAACAAGCATACTCCAGAAGGTGCTATTGTTGACCAAGGTCCATTTAGACAAATTGCATACAAAGAATCAATGCTTAAATATGCTTGTGATAAACCTGATTTAAGAAACCCTATCGAGATTTTTGACATTTCAAAAGTTTGGTTAGATTCTGAATTTGCAGTATTTAAATCAATCGTTGAACAAGGTGGCGTAGTTAGAGCCATCCCTGCTAAAGGTGCAGGTGAGCAACCTCGTAGCTGGTTTGATAAACTAGGTAAATTTGCACAGAAACAACTAAGAATGCCTGCGGCTCCTGGTTACATTGTTAAAAATGAAGATGGCACATTTAAAGGACCTCTAGTTAAATTCTTACGTCAAGAACAAGTTGAAGCTATTTTTGCTAAAGCTGGTTTAACTGAAACTAACGATACTATTTTCTTAGTTGCAGGACAAGAAAAACACGTTCTACAACCTCTATCAGTTTTAAGAAACAAGATTGCAGAAGATCTAAACTTATTTGAAGAAAATACATTCCGTTTTGCTTGGATTGTTGACTTCCCAATGTATGAAGAAGAAGATGGTAAGATTGATTTCTCTCATAACCCATTCTCTAAACCACAAGGTGGCATGGATGACTTATTAAATAAAGATCCTGAAGATATCTTAGCACAACAGTATGACTGTGTATGTAATGGTTATGAAATTGCATCTGGTTCTATCCGTAATGCTGATATCCCATCAATGTTTAAAGCTTTTGAAATTGCTGGTTATAAAAAAGAAGAAGTTGAAGAAAACTTCTCTGGTATGCTAAAAACATTCCGTTTAGGTGTTCCTCCTCATGGTGGTTTTGCTTTTGGTATCGAGCGTATTATTATGATTATGAAGAATGAGTCTAATATTCGTCGTGTTATTACATTCCCACTTAATGGTCGTGCTCAGTGCTTACTAACTGGCGCTCCATTAAAAGCGAATGAAGCTCAAATGAATGAATTACACATTCGTCACTTCAACTTACCAGAAGAAGCATTAGACTAATTAGTTTAAGGAACAAGAGTACGCTGAAATTTTGAACAAAGCTCGCTCAGCTTAAACTCAACATCGATAATATATGAAAGCCACCCTAGCAGGTGGCTTTTTTATTTTTATAGCTATTTTCTGCAAAATGCCTTTATTTTTTCTGATATGCTCCAGATGAATAATGTAATTCATACGAATGAGAGTAAATTTCAATAATATTACCAAAAGGGTCTTCCATATAAACCATTCTATATGGCTTTTCTCCAGGGTAATATTCTCTAATTGGCATTCTTTGTTTACCGCCTGCTTTCAGAATCTTTTCTGCCATTCCTTCAACATCAGGATCTTTAATAGAAAAATGAAAAACTCCAGTTTTAAATGGTGAGAATTCTGCTTGAGGTTTTTCATTCTTATTAAATTCAAAAAGCTCAATTCCTATACCATCAACTGTTGATAGATGTGCTATTTTAAATGATTTCCAGTCATTTCCAAAAACATCTATACACATTTGACCAATTGCTGTTTCTGCCTCTTCATAAACTTCTGTTGGCTCCATAATGCTATACCAACCCATTGTTTCTTTATAAAATTCTACAGCCTTGTTTAGATCTGGCACTGTAATTCCTATATGCGAAAAAGCTCTGGGGTATGTCATAAAATATCTCCTTTTATTTTTTTAATTGACTTGCTGTTATTTTTGTATAGTATCTATATAGATCATAATAGAT
>DMEM01000207.1:177-2635 GCA_003450915.1 Alphaproteobacteria bacterium | reverse complement strand
ATCTACCAACCATGAATTTATTGCTAATAGAGTTATAGAATACTTAAGTGTTTTAAATATTGACTTTGAAGTTCAACGAGATACATATGCATTTACCGACAGCTTATATTCTAAATATAATAACTATAATGATAAAATAAATGCAAAATATGTTTTTGTTTTAAATTCTTTAAATGAAAAAGCACACAAAACCGAACACATCTTGCTAACACAGCTTGATATTGAGTACTGCCACAACAAAACAACATACTTGACCGAGTTACTTAAAAGTGGAAGATATCGATTCTTCCCTAAAAAAGTGCAACTGTCAGACTGCTATAAACAATTTGGAATTTTTATAGCCCCCGGAGGATCTAGTACTCAAAAACAATTACAAAAATATCAATAATAAAACTATTTGTATTCTTGTGGTTACTCTACTACTAAGTATTTATACCATTACAGTATTAAATATTGGCTAACATTAACGACGCATAAAGAAAGGCTATCTACCGATAGCCTTTTCTTTCATATTAGACAGTTATATCTTTTTAATTAGACACTATAACAAATACAACATCTAATTTTTACAGATGAGAGATTACTCATTTACCATTATTAATAATAAACATTATAGCTGCATGCTGTTTAAGGATAACGTATGTCTGCACAAGAAAATGTAGAATCTTTTTCAGAAGATATTGTAGATATGGCCATTAAAGATATAAAAATTATTTTACCATGGTTTATCTATAACACTGCAAAATCTTTTTCTTATGATACTCCAAACATAATCATTTCTACTAATTTTGAAAGAGTTAAAGATAAAATAACTATGCTTCTGCACAACCTAGGTCTTGATTACTCAATTTCATGTAAGTCCTTTGCATATAAGGTAGCATCTAATCAAAAAAAGAGAGTAACTTTTGTAAGCAATATCAATGCAAATTACGTATTTCATTTAAATTCTTTAAAAGAGGATATAAATATAATACGTCAAAATAAAGATAATATTGAAGTAAAAAATATCCGCACTCTTATTAATGTATACTCTAAAGCACAATCCTTGAAATTTTGTAAAGATAAGGTTCCATCTATTGATGTTGGTATTTACGGTGTAGCCCTCTTTACAGAAGGGTGTAACTTACTTGAATCAATTTCTTTTTATAAAGAGCTCGCAAATAGTGAAAAAAATGAAACTAGCGATAAAATTTTGGAACGACTCAAATTGTTAAACCCGACATCAACAATGTTCAGTCATCAAAATAACAGACAAAGTTCACAAAAAACAAAAGCGAAAAAGCCCAAAAAAGTACCAAGCTGGGTTTGGCTTATCATAATTTCATTTAGCTGCTGTTTACTTATATTGGGAATTGATGCATATTTAGCAAACAGGCTAAATTTATTTTAAGCAATAATATAATAAGGTCACTGCAAGGTGACCTTATTTTTATTCAACTTGATAAATAATTAAAAATAACTATAATTATTTATTATAGACAACCTATTCAGTTCCATTTACATAGCTATTAAAATACTAATAGTATAAACCATACAAACTAAACTGGTCCAAGGACCTAAGGAAGCGGCAATGAGTGCTATTTTTGTTAACCTTAGGAAGCAGCATCCATTTTTAAAGAATAAAGACACGTGTGAAAACCTTAAAGTTAGTGTTAAGCCAACTAATTTTGAGATTCTACACCTCTCATCTGAAAAGTGTATTTCAAAAATGCCGAAGCTTATAGCATTAGGCCTACTGAAGGCATCTTACTATATTTCGCAACAAGAAACAGATCCTGTTATTGTAAAGTTTAATGATATTTATGCTGCAAATTATGCATACTCTATCTTAAGCCTATTAGGTGTTGACTTTGTTACTAGTTATTTCTATGTACCTAAAAGCGAAATTAATGGAGATAATAGCTTTGCTAACTATGCTTTTTACTTAAAGTCTTTAAGTAATGTCAATTATAATGACTTGCCAAAGCACTTTTACAATATTAATGCCTACAATATCAAAGGAGAAGATATACTTGCTAAAATAGAGAAATTCTCTAATAAGTATTCATCTTTATCTATTACGGATATTGAAGCTAGACTCGCAAAGATACACTCTGAAACATTTGAATTGGATCATAGTAATATCTTAGCAGATGAAATAAAAAAAGCATACACAAGCGAAGAAGAAGCAAAAGAAAATATCCATAAATACGTAAAACGTTTTAATGGATTAAGTTCTAGTACCGCTGAAAAAGCAGCTTTACACTTTAAAGCACCTTCTCAACCTCGAATTACATTGGAAGAGCCTATCAATGAAGAAGAGTTTGAAGAATATGAAGAAGAGGATAAAAATCAATATTCTTGGGTTAAATGGGTTACAGGATCTATCGGCTTCAGCCTTCTTCTAGCAGCTGTTAGTCGTCCTTAAAATAATACCAGCCTTATTATCGAAAAAACCACCGCAAGGTGGTTTTTTTAT
>DMEM01000207.1:0-125 GCA_003450915.1 Alphaproteobacteria bacterium | reverse complement strand
ACCGCAAGGTGGTTTTTTTATATTCTATTATAATACATCTTGAAAAATTTATAAAAACAACTATAATTAGTATTAAATTCAACGAACAAACATACCTTTTCGCTGTTATTAATTAATAATAGATA
>DMEM01000179.1 GCA_003450915.1 Alphaproteobacteria bacterium | reverse complement strand
GCACTCCTAATTAGGAGTGCTTTTTCAATATATATAGTTTTAACAAAAGATTTTAATTGTTTATTTATTTGATAGCGAAGTGTAGCAAGTCTACATGAGCTATCATAATAAATGAAGAAGTGAATCCTTTTTTATAACTAGAGACTAGAAATTATTTTCAATGTATTTATGAGCGTCTAGGGCTGCAATACATCCTGTTCCGGCTGCAACTACTGCTTGACGGTAGATTGGATCAGCTACGTCACCTGCTGCAAAAACGCCTGGAAGTTTTGTATTAGCTGTTCCTTTTTCAACTTCTAAGAAACCTACTGCATCCATATCTAAAACACCTTTAAAGATATCTGTATTTGGTTTATGACCAATTGCGATGAATACACCTGTCATAGTAATTGTTTCTCTTGAACCGTCTCTAGGATCTTCTAGAATAGCTGCATCAACACCACCTAATGGACCGTCTTGACCTTCTAAATCAACAAGCTGTCTGAAAGTATGGAATTTAATATTTTCTGTTTTTTTAGCTTTTTCTAATAAAACTACTTCTGATTTAAAAGCATCGTTTCTATGAATAAGATGAACTTCTTTAGCAATTTTTGATAGATATAGAGCTTCTTCCATCGCTGTTGATCCGCCACCTACTACACCAACTACTTGGTTTCTGTAGAATGCACCGTCACATGTTGCACAACCAGATACACCACGTCCGTTAAATTTAGCTTCAGCATCAATACCTAACCATTTTGCACTAGCGCCTGTTGCAATAACTACTGATTTTGCTTTATATGTACTGTTTTCACCATGCACTTCATGTAATTGACCTGCTTCTGTTTTAAAATCTACTTTACTAATATAGTCTGAAATAATTTCTGCGCCACAATTTTTAGTCTGAGCTTCCATTTGCTCCATTAACCATGGGCCTTGAATTGGTTCTGCAAAGCCAGGGTAGTTTTCTACTTCTGTTGTAATTGTTAGCTGTCCGCCAGGTTGTTGTCCTCTTACCATTGCTGTTTTTAAACCAGATCTTACAGCATAAATTGCAGCTGAATTACCCGCAGGGCCTGAACCAATTACTAATACGTCATATTCCATATTTTAAACTCCGACTTTCTTTGTTAAATTTGTTACCATTTGTAATAATATATATCTTTACATTTTTAATGTGGACATTCAAGCACAAAATGCAAAGTTGCACATTTTTTAGGCAAAATCAATTTTTTGACTTGTATTCTTTTTTGTTTGTTGTTAGCTTAAAGAGGTAGCGACAAAAACTATAAAAAATAGTATTAAGAAAATTACAAACTATAAACACACAAAATCAAGGAAATTATAAAAATGACAGAAAACACAGTTTCATGCCCATTAATGGTAGGTTCAAAATTCCCAACAAACACAATGGCTGCAGTTGAAGGTAACGGTACTATTAACGAAAACTTCGATATTAAATCTTTCGCAAAAGGTGAAAAAGTAGTAGTATTCTTCTACCCTCTAGACTTCACATTTGTATGCCCAACAGAAATCGTAGCATTTGATAAAGCAGCTGAAGAATTCGCAAAAAGAGGTTGTAAACTAGTAGCAGTTTCAGTTGACTCTGTATTCTCACACAACGCTTGGAGAAACACACCACTAAATGAAGGTGGTATTGGCCAAGTTCACTTCCCAATGGTTTCAGATATGCAAAGAACATGGGCTAACCAACTAGGTATTGTTGCAGAAGGTGGCGTAGCTTACAGAGCTTCATACTTACTAGATGCAGAAGGAACAATCAGACACATGGTAGTTAACGATTTACCGCTAGGTCGTTCAACTCATGAAATGTTAAGAATGGTTGATGCTTTAAACTTCCACGAAAAACACGGTGAAGTTTGCCCAATGAACTGGAAAGAAGGCGACGAAGCAATTTCAGCAACGTCAGAATCAACAGCTGCATACCTAGCTAAGCAATAATTAGCTTACTAAAAAACTTAAGCTATTGATAAAAAAGCCACCCTCGCGGTGGCTTTTTCTTATCCTGTCATCCCGGACCACGATCCGGGATACATGTTACTCAACTAAAATCCCACCTTCTAGCAAACAATTATCAATTAATTACATCAATTGCAACCATAGGCATTGACATACCTCTTTTTATATGTTAAAAACTTCTTACACATTTAAATCTAATCAATTTTTCTACTTTTCCTAGTTTCTAGGAAATCAACGTGTTCTGTCTGTTATTTTGTTGTTATATTTCAGAACTCACACCCTCGAAACCTTTCATCTACATATGGAGATATTCATGATGAAACGATTCATGATAATACTATACGCGACACTCTCAATGTTTGCTTTTTCTGCAAACGCAGGTATTGCTACAGATCTAACCGATACTATTGATGCACACTTTGCAGCAAATCCGCTGACTACCAAAGTTGAAATCTCTTTTATCGGTGATGTCAACAAGTGTGTTCTTACTAAAGACTTTGAAGATGGGCGAGAGTCTGTCACTACAGTCTGCCCTTCAAGCGGTGAAGGCTATGAGTATTTTAAACGTACTCCTGAAGGGCAATACGTTCTTGAATTTGAC
The DNA here is from genome assembly GCA_003450915.1 of Alphaproteobacteria bacterium. GTDB lineage: Bacteria > Pseudomonadota > Alphaproteobacteria > UBA1280 > UBA12223 > UBA12223. The sequence goes on along the minus strand of DMEM01000179.1, from coordinate 1,276 downwards.
ACTGAAATGGCAGATACAAACTACCGTATTTTATACAATGGTACCGATATTTCCAGTTCTTCAGATGCAACTCTGAAACTTTTCATTTCAGAAGTAACTAAAACCACAAAAAACGTTACGTTTGAGTGTCTTGATGGTCGCTATAATGGTGACTGTAACGGATCTATTCGCATGTCTGGTCTAACCAAAGACTATGCTGATAAAGCAATTGCAGTTAATACCTTTGCCGATAACCTTGAAGCAAGCGTTGTCAGCGTTGCAAAATCTGAAGCCAACAAAGCTATTCAAGCTCAAACGCCGTTGATTCTGCAAACTGCTAATGAAAATGCCCAAGGTTATGCTAATGCAGGTCGAGATGCTGCGATTAAACACGCTAATGATATGAAAGCCGCCATTAATAAAGATGTAAATGGTAAGCTTGAAACTCTTGAAACAAGCGTAAATGATTCTGTAAAAGCTTCTGATTCTGCTAAATCAAGTGCCGATAGTGCTAATAGTGCAGTTGCAACTCTTGCTAAAACTGTTACTGGTAATAAAACTGATCTAACCGCTTTAATTAACAAAAAAACCGGCGAAGCTATCAGTCATGCAGATGAGTTGGTTACTAACTTACCTGCCCCTGAGCTAAGTTTTCCTATTTGTGATCAACATCACTATATGACAAGTTTAGATGGCAAAGCATTGACTTGTGTTGAAAAGTATTTGGCTAAGGGGTCTGTTACTCCAAGCGAAAAATCAATTACTAACCCTTATAATATAAAAGATGTATCATTTGTAAAAGTAGATGGTAATAATAATATCCGTATCTACTTTACAAAACCAATACAGGGGGAATACATTGTATCTGCTATACTGATACAGCCAGACAAAGTAAATGCACGAGTAATTCAAATTACAGCTAAAACATCTGAATATGTTGACATTGCTTCTATCAGAGCAAAAGACGATTACTATTCTCAAGGAGGTGCTTTTGATATAAAAGTTGAATAAATACACAATTTTATTAATCAAACAACAAAAAAGCCACCCTTGCGGTGGCTTTTTCTTTTTCCCTACTCTGTCATCCTCGCTTCAGCGGGGATCCATACACCTACCCTGTCATCCCGGACCACGATCCGGGATCTCTGAAATAAAATACTGTACTTTATCTCTGAGATTCCAGATCAAGTCTGGAATGACAATGTTTTAGTTGGAAATGACAGAGTGTATAAAATGAGATCCTGAAACAAGTTCAGGATGACAATATTTTTTATTCAATGTAGGCACATGGATCCCC
>DMEM01000163.1 GCA_003450915.1 Alphaproteobacteria bacterium | reverse complement strand
GTGCCTTAGTTATTTATAATGAGTTTAAATACTCAGAACAACAAATGGAACATCTTTCTAATAGAATGGTTGATAATCAGGCAGAGTCATTAGCTGTAGCTTTATGGTGTTTAGATATGAGACTAATTAGGCAAATGGTTAATACGTGGAAAAATGACCCTGATATTTTCTCAATTAAAATTACTGATGAGAAGGGTAAGGTTTTATCTAGAATAGATAGAAATAAAGAAGATTATATTGTTGAAAGTGGTATTTTGTCTTTATTTAAGGGCGATTCTGACTTTATAGCAGTTCATAAACCAATTATCTACAAAAAAGAAAAGTTGGGATATGCTACATTTGTGTTTAGTAAAAAAAGACTTTATAGTGAGGCTGAACACCATATTCTTAATGGTTTGGGTGTTTTGTTTATTTTATTAGTTTTTATTTCTTTATTAACATATGCAAGTGTTAACGCTGTTATTACAAGACCTTTAATTTACTTAGTTAAAGAAATGTTGAAAATTACTAAAGGTCAATTCTCAGATAGTATTAAGTTTGTTTCAAGAAAAGATGAAATTGGAGTGATGGCTAAAGCATTATTAGTGTTTAAAGATAATGCTAAAGTAAAAATAGATCTTGAAAAAGCTCAACAAAAAACAAAAAGTGAACAAAGATTAAAAGAAATTGAATATTTAAAATCATTAAAAACAGCTAAAGAAAAAGCAGAAACAGCCAATGTTGCAAAGTCTGAGTTTTTAGCAAATATGTCTCACGAATTAAGAACTCCATTAAATGGTGTTTTAGGTATGTTAAGTGTTTTAGAAAATGAAAAGTTAACTCCAGAGCAAAAGGAAAATGTTAATATCGCAAAAAGTTCAAGTAGCTCTCTACTTGCTTTAATTAATGATATTTTAGACTTTTCAAAAATTGAATCAGGGAATATTAGCTTAGAAAGCCATTCTTTTAACATAAAAGAACTATTGACAGAGGTTTTTCATGTTGTATATTTTCAAGTTAAAGAGAAAAAACTTAGTTTAAATTTTTATGTTGATAAAAATATTCCTGAAAACTTATTAGGTGATAGTTTTAGAATTAAACAAATATTATTAAACTTAGCAAATAATGCAGTTAAATTTACTGATAGCGGTCAGGTAGATGTTACGGTTAGGGCTTATGAAGAACACGGTGATTCTTGCAGGCTTAAAGTAATTGTATCAGATACTGGTATCGGTATTAAAAAAGAAGATTTGAAGAAACTGTTTAATAGATTCTCTCAAGCTGATAGCTCTGATAATAGACGTCATACAGGAACAGGCTTAGGCTTGGTTATTGCTAAAAAGCTTGCCAATATGATGAATGGTGATATTAATATTGCTTCTATTTATGGGGTTGGATCTATGTGTTGTGTTGACTTTTGGGTTAGATTAGAAGACTCGGATGGCCCTTCTTATAGCGAAAACCAATTGGTTAAGAAAAGAATTAATACCATTGTAGTATTAGAAGATGAAGAAAAACGTAAAAAAATATCAGATTTATTGACAGTTATTGGTACTGATAATTTAGATGCTTCAATTCTAAACTCTCCAGCTATTTTTGATTTTGAAAATAAATTAGAGCATAAAAAAGAGGTTGTTGACTTTGTTCTTATTGAAGATGGTTACCTAAAAGCTTACTACAATAAGCTTTCAGATGTATTACAAGAACACCCTCTATTTAATGAGATAATTAGAATTGTAACAAATGAAGAAGATATTATTGATAAAAGACTGTATTTAGATGAGAATATTTCACCTAAAAAAATGACAGAGCTTTATCTTCAGTATTATGGTTTAGAAAAATTAGATACAGAGATAATTCAAGAAGAAGACGATGAAGTTATAGAAGAAAAAGAAGATGTTCTAGTTCCAGATTTTGGCGCAAAGCATGTTTTAGTTGCTGAAGACAATAAAGTTAATCAGCTTGTTGTAGCCAAGTTTTTAGAAAAATATAGCTTTATTGTTGATTTTGCAGAAGATGGTTTGGTAGCAATAAATAAGTATAAAGAAAATGATTATGACTTAATTTTAATGGATTGCCAAATGCCTAACTGTGACGGCTTTAGTGCCACTCAAGAAATTAGGAAAATCCAAGAAGAGGCAGATCGTAAAGCAGTTATCATTGCTTTAACAGCAAAAGTATTTGCAGAAGATCGTCAAGCTTGTTTAGATGCAGGTATGGATGATTTTATTCTAAAGCCTTTAGATGTTGAGGTGTTGGATAAAGTTCTCCATAAATGGAAGGTTATATAAGTAAATATAGAAAAGATTTTGTTTTAATAGCTTCCTCGTGTATTCGTTATACACGTCCTTATTATTAAGAACAAGCTCTCATCAGACTAACGTAGATAACAATAGCTGAGTTGATTCAAATAATTCAGCTAATTCTGGTAATATATATCCATTTAATGAATTATAATTAAATAAAAAGATCCCTCTAGATTGCTAGAGGGATTTCTTATAATAAACTAACTTTAGATAACTA
>DMEM01000082.1 GCA_003450915.1 Alphaproteobacteria bacterium | reverse complement strand
CACCTTCGGGTGGCTTTTTTATGTCAGGAAAAAATTTATGATGGTATTTATAATTAAGTATTGTTAGTTATGTTTCATTCATTCATGTGCAGGTATACCCTGCTTAAGAGGTTATTATGGGCTTCAAAACAGTTATTGCAGGTACTATCATTGGTGCTCTTGTTGGAGGATCTATCGCATCTTTACGAGATATGGCGTTAGAAGATCATCTTATTTCAAATATAACAGCAGAATCGTCTATTTCTGATATGGATATTCCTAATTACGTGCTTATTAAAGCACTTAAAAAGGCTAATTATCACATAGATGGTGAGAAGCGTTATTTGGAAAAGACAAGAACGTCTCATTGTAGTCTAAAAGACCTTGAGGTAACATGTGATGTTTCCTTGTACAGCGAGCAAGGTAATGGCAGTTCGGCGACTATAGCTATTGAGGATGAGAAGTCGATTGCAATTATCGTCAACACCTTTATTGAAGGAGAACTCGTAAAAATCTAAACTAAAATTCGGAAAAGCCACGTTGAGTGGCTTTTTTGTTGACATAATGCTGTTTTAAGTTTATATATAATATTGAGTAATCGTTACTTTTCAAGGAGATCATATACTTATGACTAAAAATACAACCTCAGTTCTTGTAAAAACGTCCATCGTTCCTGTTCTTGCTATTGTTGCAATGTTTTCTTTCTCAACAAATCTAGAATCAAGCTCTGATATTAAGACTGTAAGTCTTTCAGAAATTTCTGATATTTCTGAAAATTATCTTAACTTTGGTGTAAAAGCCAAATAATCGACTGTTTATAAAAGCCACCTTCGGGTGGTGTTTTTTGCGTTATAGAGGGTGACAGTTATAATTTTTGCACATACCTATAAAGATATAACAATAATAAGAGAGTGAGGGCTGTACCTAAAAAAAATAAGCTTGTTGAACCACGGGGTACAGTCCTCGTGTGTTTTTAGGGTTGAATTATATTAATAGTAGTGCTATATTGATAGTGATCAAAAATAACCTGTAAGAACGTTTTTTAATTATAATTTTTTACTAAATCTAAATGGCTTGGTAGTTTTTCCTAATTAGCAAGGAGTTACCATGAAACATCTTTTAGCAGTAGTTATAATGTTATTACCAATAAGTGCACTAGCAAAAGATAAAGTGCCAGAACATAATTTCCAACATGTTGGAAATATTATAAAAGTTTCTAAATTTGATCGGCAAATTTTACAAGTTTGTTATAACACTGGTACAAATATTATTTGTCCGGGGGAAGATCATGGACAAAATGAGAAGTTAAAAAAATTAAGGCTAAATTTAAGAGCTGATGAAAGCAGTGTTCTTAATATTGAGTCTAAAGCCTGCTTTAACTGTGATTTAACTTTTAATAATAGGGATGCTAGCTTTATGCGGTCTTCCTGGTTTTAGACTTTAAAGATAGCGAAAAAGATAGCGTGTAAAAGCGCTTCTTTTTTTGTGCTTATAATTGATTTATATGAAGTGTTATAAGAATAAGCTTTTCATATCTTTTATGTTATTTTTTATAGCTAGGTGTAAATACTATGAAAAAATTAAAGCCAATGTTGCTATTTATTATTACAACAGGACTGTTTTTAGCATTGCTAAGGGATAGCCACATTAGCTTTTTTGAAAAATCAGAGAGCATAGACTCTTTAGTTCAGCTAGGCCTTACCGCTAGAGATTTTGATGTGGTTGAAGGCTTAAAGTAATATCGAAAGAAAGACTGCATTTGCAGTCTTTTTTTAATCTTCTTTTTTTAATCGTTCTAAGTGAGCTTTACTTGCCTTGGTAAACTGTTTTTCTAGTTCTCCTTTTGCAAATTGCAGATACCAGCTAGAACGACCAAACTTACGAGCTTTTTGCTCATATGATGTTGTATGCCAGCCGTCAGGTTCGACAGACCATTCATTTGGATACTTTGCTAAGCAGTTAAATTTACCGTGGTTAAGAACATGTTGAATCATCCATAAAGCATAGTCTGTAATATCTGTAGCTAAAATAAGTTTACCTTCAGGTTTAATAATTCTATATGTTAAGTCAAGTAGTTCTTGATTGACAATTCTACGTTTTTTATGCTTTTCTTTTGGCCATGGGTCTGGGTATAAAACCATAACAGTATCAATAGAGTCTTCTTGAATATTTTCTAATAGAATTCGAGCATCTTCATAAAATATCTTTAGATTTTTTAAATCGTGCTCTTCAATTTGTTTGGCAATTTTTGCTAAAGAGTTTTTAAATACTTCACAAGCAATATATTGTTTTTCTGGATTATTTTTTGCTCTGTGAATAATTTGTTCGCCTTTCCCGCAGCCAACTTCAATTAAAAATTCAGTATCTGGACTATCATCTTTTAATGTTTGTGCTTGTTCTAAGTTAATAGAATATTTATCAAGCATCGTATCTAGTTCACTTTGCTCTTGCTTGCTCATTCTGTTTGCTAAACGTCCAAAACTTCTTAAAGTTCCATCTTTAACAATATTTTCTTTGCTCATCTTGTAAATAAATCCTTTTGAAATTTAATCTAATTATTGTATAATATATAACATAATTTATAAAAAAATAAAAGGGCAGTTAAATGTTTATCAAAAAAGGTGCGATGTTTGAGTTTGATGCCAGAATAGCTTTAGCAACATTTTTTGTTTATTTTTTAGGTCCTATAAAATTAAATTAATAAGGTAATAGTCATGCAATTAGTTGAAAATTTAAAACCACATTTAGCAAAAAATAATATTATTTTTGCGCAGTCTTTAGGGTTGTGTCCTGCGTTGGCTGTAAGTAATACAGGTCTTAATGCTTTTGTAATGGGTTTGTTAACACTTCTTGTTCTTGTCTTAAGTTCTAGCTTGATAAGTATGATTAGATCATTTGTGCCACATCAGGCTCGTATTCCAATTTTTATTGTGGTAATTGCAGGTTTTGTTTCATTAGTTGATTTGTTTATGCAAGGTTATTTTTATGAACAATATAAGCTTATTGGCTTATTTATTCCGTTAATTGTAGTTAACTGTGCAATTTTAGCAAGTGCTGAAACAATGGCAAGCAAATCAGATTTAATAACAAGCTTTGTGCAATCTACTTTAGCAGGTGTTGGTTTTACTTTTGCAATTACTTTAATAGGATTGTTAAGAGAAATTTTGGGCTCGCTATCAGTATTTGGCTTTAAATTAATTGAATTAAATGGTATCTTAATATTTATGACACCTGCAGGGGCATTTTTAGCCTTAGGTATTATTTTAGCAATAATAAATGCATTTAAGGAGAGAGAAAATGATTATTAAAAAAGGTGCAATGTTTGGACTTGATGCGAGAATTGCTTTAGCAATATTTGGAGCGTTATCAGTAATATCAGGTGCAGCATTATATTCAGCAATTCAAGAAGCTAGAAAAATGCAAATTATTAGAACTTTTGATGAGTTTGAAAAGGCTGTGACCTCTTATTTGCTAGATGTTGGTGAAGATCCAGAAATACATAATTCAGTTGTGCATGAAAGAGTTACTTTAGAATTAATAGAGTCGTCAAAAATAGGATGGCAAGGACCTTACCTTCCATTTTCAAAAGAGGGAAGTGCAGATCATTATATTGTAGATAGTGCAACAAAACTAAAGTTTTGGCTATATACAGAACAAAATACAGACTGGGGAAATAGTATAGGATCAGCAGGTACATCTTGTACTGCGGGGAATCCATGTGTTTATTATTTAAAAACTCATTTAAATGCCAATACATCACAATCGAATGAGCTTGCGGCTCAGCTAGATGAGTATTATGATGGTTCCGACGGTTTTGATAAAGGACGTTTTAGGATAATATGGTTTGATGCGTCTAAAACTAATCCTGTTGCATTTTTAGAAATGATGCCTATATTAAGTCAACCATAAGAGGAGAGCGCTAATGAAAAAAGGTGCAATGTTTGGACTTGATGCGAGAATTGCTTTAGCAATATTTGGAGCGTTAAGTGTGATAAGTGGTGCTGCATTATATAGTGCAATTAAGCAGGCTAAAGTGGTGGCAGCTGTAGCAGAATTGAATGAAATTTCAAAAGCTGTTGAGTCTTATATGCTAGATGTTGGCGAGGATCTAGAACAAGATGATGTTGTATCTTCTTTTAAAAAAATAACACACTTGCTATCAAGCTCAAAACAAGGATGGTCGGGACCTTATTTAGCGTACTCAATAATGAGTGCAGATCATACACTAAAACATAATTATTTTACAGCAGTTCAGCTTGTTTCTAAAGATACTCTGATTTGGCCAGTTGTATCAGATAGTTCTAATGACTGTTTCTCTGGAAATGGTTGTTACTATTGGATTATTTTTAGTAGTGTTGATAATGCCTTAGCAAAAGCCATTGATGAATATGTTGATGGCACTGCAGATAGATACAAAGGCAAAATTAGATTGGTTTATGCAAGTAATGATACGAGTAGTCCAACATCTCATTTATTTATGCAGTCAATACCAGTTTTATCAAGATAGAAAGAAAAATTATGAGAGAAATCGTATTCGATACAGAAACAACAGGATTTAGCCCGCAAGAAGGGGATCGTCTTGTTGAAATTGGTGCTATTGAAACAGTTGATAGAATTCCAACAGGTAAGGTTTATCATGTTTATATAAACCCAGAAAGAACAATTCCTGAAGAGGCAATAAGAGTTCATGGTATTACAAATGAAATGATTGCTGATAAGCCCACTTTTGCTGAAGTTGTTTCAGATATGTTAGAGTTTTTCGATGATAGTCCGCTTGTGGCTCACAACGCTCAATTCGATATGAACTTCTTAAATTTTCAATTAGGTTTAGAAAATTTAGCAGAGCTTTCAAACCCTGTAGTAGATACTTTAAAGATTGCGAAAAAGAGATTTCCAGGCCAAAGAGTTAGTTTAGATGCTTTATGTAAAAAATATGAAATTGACCTTTCTGTTCGTAAATATCACGGAGCGTTATTAGATGCTAAGTTATTAGGAGATGTTTATTTAGAGTTAACAGGTGGTCGTCAGCAGTCATTAGCTTTTGATTCTGGTGCTAAAAAAGGCGATGCAGATGAGTTTGATAATATAGAATTTAAAACAGTTGAAATAAAACCTCGTCCTGTGATTAAAGCAACAGAAGAAGAAATAAAAAATCATCAAGAGTTTATAGCAGGTATTAAAGGGAACATTTGGTAATACCAATAATTAGATTTTTTCTAAAGTATATAAATGTTATACCTTTATTAAAAGTTAGGTGGTGCTATGTTGCTGACAAGCTTAGATATTAAGTTTCAATGCAAGGAGCTATGCGAAAATAAAGGAAGTGGAATAATTGCAAAACATTTTTTTTATTTCAAAGGTGTTTTTATTTATGATGCATTAAAACAAACTAGGGACTTTATTGCAGGTTACAGGGTATTAAAGCAAATTAGTGAGTCTCAGGCGATAGCTTTAAGCTGTATGCTAATAAAATATAGTATGTTAGGTTATGATAGTTCTTCTTATAAAAATAGATTTATTATTGCCAAGGATTCATTTTTTGTTGATACAATTTTACAGCTTAAAAATGGTATTCCATTGCTGTTTATTTATAATGAGCAAGACTCAGAAATAGTACCAGTAAATACTAGTGTTTTAGAATCTGTTGTTTGGCTTTCAAATAATGAGGCATTGTTATTGATTGCTAAAGAAGATGGGCGGTTTAACCTTTATTACTCAAATTCAAGTGTTTATGGTTTAAATACAGGGCCAAAGCCTTGTCTTTTAAAATCAGTTTTCGATAGTGTATAATTTAATTATAATAAAAAAGAGAGTTCTTAAGAACTCTCTTTTTTATTTCTAAGATATGCTTAGCGATTAGCGTTCAACCGTTAATGCAACACCCATACCACCACCGATACATAGAGTTGCTAAACCTTTTTTAGCATCGCGACGTTTCATTTCGTGTAGTAGAGTTGTAAGTACTCTAGCACCTGAAGCACCAACAGGGTGACCAATAGCAATAGCACCACCGTTAACGTTTACTTTATCAGTATCCCAGCCCATGCCACGGTTTACTGAAATAGCTTGAGCAGCAAAAGCTTCGTTAGCTTCAACTAGGTCTAATTCTTCATGTGTCCAATTAGCTTTTTCTAAAGCTTTTTTAGATGCTGGAATTGGGCCTGTACCCATAATAGAATGGTCAACACCTTCTGATGAGTATGATTTAATAGTTGCTAAGATTTCAAGACCTCTTTTTTCTGCTTCTTCTTTACTCATTAGAACTAATGCAACAGCACCGTCATTTAATGTTGAAGAGTTAGCAGCTGTAACTGAACCGTCTTTTTTAAATGCAGGGCGTAGGTTTGCTAATTTTTCTAAAGGAGTAACACGAGGGTTAGTATCTGTAGCGTAAATTATAGGATCTGCTTTTCTTTGAGGAATTTCAACAGGAACGATTTCATCAGCAAATTTACCAGCTTCGATAGCAGCAACTGCTTTAGTTTGGCTAGCGAATGCAAAAGCATCTTGTTCTTCTCTTGAAATTTCGAATTTTTCAACGATGTTTTCAGCTGTGATACCCATGTGGTAACCATCTGTAGCATCTGTTAAAGCATCAAAAATCATTGTATCTTTAAATTTAGCATCACCAAATTTAAGACCATCTCTCATGTGCATAGCGTGAGGTGCTTGTGACATTGATTCTTGACCACCTACAACTGCAATTTTAACATCGCCAGATTTAATAGCTTGTGCACCTAAAATAACTGATCTTAGACCTGATCCACATACTTGGTTAACTGTCATAGCAGGGATAGTTTCTGGAATACCTGCTTTTACTGAAGCTTGTCTTGCTGGGTTTTGGCCGCATCCAGCTGTTAATACTTGGCCTAAAATTACATCATCAACTTCATGGGGTGATACGTTTGCTTTTTCTAAAGCACTTTTAATTACAATTGAACCTAATTCTGCTGCTGAAAAGTCTTTTAAAGGACCTAAGAATGGAGCAACAGCTGTTCTAACTGCTGAAACGATAACTACATCTGTCATAATCGATTGTTCTCTCTTTTATATTTTGTTTTGTTGTTATTTAAAAAATTTGAATTATTTTTTTGC
>DMEM01000062.1 GCA_003450915.1 Alphaproteobacteria bacterium | reverse complement strand
GGTTGGTCCCTATTAATTGCTGTTTGAACATCTTTATCAAAATCTTGAACTCCAAAACTAACTCTATTAATACCAGCTTTAACAAAAGAATCAATTTTATCATCTGTAATAACTCTAGGGTCAATTTCAATACTTAATTCACCGTTAAGGTCAATATTAAAAGCCTCATTAAGGTATTTAAATACAAGGTCAAAGTTTTCAGCACTCATTGTTGTAGGAGTTCCTCCTCCAAAATGTAAATGATCAACCTTTAGCTTGCCAGGAAGGGTGTTTTTTAATATATCTAGTTCTGATTTTAAATACTTTAAATATGATTCAACTGGTTTTTGTGTTGAAACAATTTTAGTGTTACATGCACAATACAGGCATAAAATTTCACAAAAAGGAATGTGAATATACAATGAAACAGGCCTATCCACATCTAAGTTTTTTAAATGTGAAATTGCCTGTTGATAATCAAAATCTGCTTTAAAATGTGGTGAAGTTGGATAACTTGTGTATCTTGGCACATTTTTATTGTATTTTCTTACTAGTTTTTGATCCATATTTTATAATGCTTTCTAATATCCTTTAAAAGCTTATGCTTATCCGTTTTATTTTAGTCTGTCTAGTCTTTTTTTGCTAGATAGAACCACTCTTCACCTGCTGTTGCTTCAGGAAATGGAATTACAATGTAACCATCTTGCTCTGCTGTTAACTCTGAACCATCATCTAGCTTTGCAATAACTTGTTTAGCTACAACTGGGTCCATATGTTTCCAATCTTGAACAAACTTACCATCTTGTTCTGTTTTAAATACTAATTTGTACATATGTGCAATAGTATTCTCTGAAACATTAGCTTCAGTATATGCTTTATCTACCATTCCAAAGAATTTTAAAGTCTTTTCTATTGCTTGATATGCTAGTTTTTCAGCTGTAGGTTCATTATGGTACCCTGCTTCAACTAGTAAAGCTTTTTTTCCATGGTTGAATGAGTGAAACACAGTATCTGAGAATTCATCTGCAACACCTGCTGAGCCTAACATATCTCTCCATGATGTAATAACTGTACCAACATTTAAACTTTCAGCCCATGCTGAAGTTTCTTCAGTTACAAAATCGTTAAAAACTGTAGGTAAATCACCTTCTAAGTGAGTTGAGTGAATATCTAAAACATAATCTGCTTTTTCAATTAAATCGCAAATCTGATTAGCATAAGATTGCTCTAATGTTTTCTCAAAATCATGCCTTTTTAGAATTCTATTTAGATTATGTTCAATAAATCTAACATCTTCTTGTTTAGCTACAGGGTTACAAACAGGAATAAATGTAACAGATCCTGATTTTAAAGTTATTTGAGCTTGAACTAGCTTTTGCATGATTTTTTCAATTGCTAAAGTTCCTGCTGGTTCATTACCATGCACGGCACCTAGTACAAGTAAGTTTGCTCCAGGCTTGTGAGAGTTAAATGTATATGTTTCTAATGTTTGCATTAGTGCTTAATCTTTCTATAAACTAATGATATTAACCTAATTAATTGCTGCGTCTTGTTTTTCACAAAGTTCTATTATAGATGTTTTTGCAACTTTCATCATTTCTAAAAATTGTTCATCTGTAATTGGGTATTCTTCAGCAGTTGTTTGAACTTCAATAATTTTACCTGATTTAGTCATTACAAAGTTACCATCTGCTACAGCCGACGAGTCTTCTAAATAGTCTAAATCTAGAATAACTTCATCATCTTTACTAATACCAACTGAAATTGCAGCTAGTTGATCTGTTAAAGGATCGCGTTTAATTAATCCTGTTTCTAACATTTTATTTATTGCTAGTTTTAATGCCACATAAGCACCAGTGATAGAAGTTGTTCTTGTACCACCGTCTGCTTGAATAACATCACAGTCAATAGTAATAGTATAACCATCGATCTTCTTAGTATCAATGATTGCACGTAAAGATCTTCCGATTAATCTTTGAATTTCCATTGTTCTGCCTGAAGGTTTACCCTTGTTAACTTCTCTTTGATTTCTTGTTCCTGTTGCTCTAGGTAGCATGTTATATTCAGCAGTAATCCAACCTACTGATTGATTTCTTAAAAATGGCGGAACTTTTTTTTCTACAGTTGCTGTACACAGAACCTGGGTATTTCCCATTGAAATTAAGCATGAGCCTTCTGCATGCATGTTAACATTTATATCTATTGAAATATCTCTCAACTGATTATTTTTTCTGTCCGTTCTCATAAAATAAACCCTTAATTTTTATATAGTCTCTTAGTGTTGAGCTACGATTGTAGCAAAAAAAAGGAGCCATTGCAACTGCAATAGCTCTATCGGGTAAGATATTAAGTTAAAAACCTCGAGTTTCTAGCTTAACGTTAAAATCAGGGAGAGGCATTTTATTCCCTTCTCTTATATGATGAATAGGTTTAGCTGGAGTGTGAATTTTAGCAAAGAAATTACCATCTTCATCACCAACAACCTCCAAAGTGTCGTCTTTACCTAATTCTGAGACGATAAAAGACCCTGTGTAGTCATTATAGTAATTATATTTCACACTAATACTTGTGAAACTTTCACTTTTGGTTATTGCAATGGTCTGATAATTCTTTATTGAAATTGATTAACTCAGCAAGACTTCCTATCTTAACAGGAGATGTATTTTTTCAGACATAGCTGCCTCCGGTAAAAGTAATAAACACATTATTTAAATAATGATTCATAGAAATAACTTCAAGATTAGACATAAAAAAAGAGTCTAATGCATTACGTGCATTAGACTCTTACGAATTAAAGGACATCAAAGGCCTCTTTCATTGAAATATCTGCATCAAAGCGTTCAAAAATATTATCTAAATCGCACTTATTGTCAATTATAGTTTTTTTTGTAGGATTAACTCTATCCCGAAGGAAGTATCGTTTCTTTTCTATATAGTCATGATCTTCTGGATTTCTCACCCTTAAGAAAACCTGTAAAGTTTCTGTAGCGATGGCTTTTCGCTCATTTACAAAAACTGTAGTTTTTTGTCCAAAAGAAAGGTTTACATCATCATATGTAAATTCAACATTTATATTTTTTACATTTTCACATAAAAATGAGTTATTAGCAGCATCTGAGTGTTTTACATATACCTCCACTAGATTTTGCTTAAAGTAAATATTAACTTTACCAAAATTTTTATTGATCACCTCTATTTTATTGGGTTTTTCTTGAAATAAAATTCCTTTTTCAAGTTTAACAATGTGACCATTTTTCTCAATAGTAGTAATTTGAGATGTCGCCATTGACTTATTCATAGTAAAAGTCCTCATCGAGGTGTAGTTATATAAATCTGATATATATAAAGTATGATACTTTCAAGTTAAAAAGGTATTTATTTTTATATTTTTTTGCAAACTTG
>DMEM01000069.1 GCA_003450915.1 Alphaproteobacteria bacterium | reverse complement strand
ATTAAAAAGAGTTTTATAATAAATGGAAGCACAAACAAAAATATATAAAGATGTTGTCTGTTTAGAAGTTTCAAGTTCAAACGGACCGAAATGGTGGTATCAGGGATATAGTATGAGCTATAGCCCTTTTCCCATTTCTGGACTTAAACAAGTTGCACAAGGCACTATAAAACAAGGCAATAGAAAAGTTTTTACAACAGCTATTGATATTTCAGGAACTCCACATGTTGTAGCAATTAATATGCAAAGAAGTGATACTTGGGCAATGATTAAGAGAGGGCTTATTCCGACAAGCACCCCTCTACCAAGAAACGAACCCAATTACTCTCCAGCACCAGAAAAATTATAAATTTAAATAAAAAATAGAAAGTCTATAAGAATGTTTAAACTAATAAAACAAAAAGAGATTAAAAACCTAGAATTAGAGTTATTTGAATTTGAACATGAAAAAACTAAAACTCGTCACATTCATGTAAAAGCTAATGATATGGAGAATGGTTTTATCTGTGGTTTTAAAACTCTACCATATTCAAGCAATGGTGTTATGCACATTTTAGAACACTCTGTTTTACAAGGTTCTAGAGATTTTCCTCTTAAAGATCCATTCACATCTTTAATTAAAAATTCACTACAAACTTATATGAACGCATCAACTGCTCCCGATCATACATACTACCCATTTGCTACTCAAAATAAAAAAGATTTTTTTAACTTAATGCATGTTTATACAAACTCTGTATTCTTTCCATTTTTAAAGAAAGAAGCATTCTTACAAGAAGGTTGGAGATATGAATTTACAGATCCAAAAGATTCTTCAACAGACCTAAAAGTTACTGGTGTTGTATTTAATGAAATGATTGGGGCAATGGCTTCTCCTTATTCTCACTTATGGAAAGAAAAAATTAAAGCATTATATCCAGATACTATACATGCTCATAACTCAGGCGGCAGCCCCGTTAACATCCCTGATTTAAGCTATGAAGAATTCTGTGATTATCATAAAAAATATTACCACCCATCAAATGCTATATTTTTAACATATGGTGATATTGACTATTCTGAAATTCAAGATAAATTAGAAGAATTTGTTTTAAATGAATTTGATTACTCAGACTTTAAACCTAAAAACCCAATTCAAACTCCTTTTACAGAACCTCGAACTATTATTGAAGAATACCCTTATAAAGAAGATGATTTTGCAGAAAAACACTTTTTCTTAAAACTATGGAATATTACAGATATTACAAAAACACAAGAGTCATTTACTATTGAATTTTTAAATTCTCTACTATCTGGCGATGCTTCTAGTGTTATGCTAAAAGCGTTAAATGATTCAAAACTAGCTGTTAGTCCTTTCTGTTATTCAACTGATAATGGTCGAGATGTTTTCTTATCAATTGGGGGTGAAGGTGTTAAAGAAGAAGACTTTAATAAATTAGATGCATTAATTACAAAAACATTAAAACAAATTGTAAAAGATGGCTTTAAACAAGAACATATTGATAAAGAAATTCACCAGTTTGAATTAGCTCAAAAAACTAAAACAACTGGAAGAACAACTTATGGGCTTAACATAATCAGTGCTGTTTTAGATAGTGCACTTAATAATGTTGCCTCTGAAGTATTTTTAGAGCCTGAAATAGCTTTAGAACAATTAAAGATAGATTCTAAAAACGAGCAATTCTTTACAGACTTTATTCAAGAAAAAGTTCTAGATAATAAACATCAAGCAACATTTATTATGAAAGCTAGCCAACAAGCCGCAGCAAAAGAAGAGCAAGATCTTGAAAACTTAGCAAAAGAAAAACAAGCTACTTTAACACAACAAGACAAAGATCAAATTTTAGCAGACTCGAAAGCTTTAGAAGCTTACCAAGCTGAAACTGACAAAGAAGGTGTTCTACCTGATTTTTCTATTACCGATATTCCTCTTGAGTTCTCAATTCAAGAATTAGAGACGAAGGAATATAAAGGAAAAACTATTTATGCTTTTAAAGCACCTACTAGTGGCTTAACATACTTCTCTCGTCATGGGTTTATTGAAGGGCTAAAAGCATCTGACGCTAAATACTTAAACATCTATAGAACTTTATTTTCTCGCTTAGGTTATGCTGATAAATCTTATGAGCAATCTGCAGAATATGCTAGCTCTATTTGTTCAAACGTTGGTTTTTCTGTAAGTTTTACAGAGGATAGATTTAATCCTAAGAAAATTTATACAAAAGTTGCTTTTGGTTCAAAAATGCTAGCAAAAAATACTCAAAAGGTAAAACAGCTTATTGATGATATGGTTGCAAAACCAAGATTTGATGAAAAAGATAGAATTATTCATGAATTAAAAAAAGCAAATAGCAGTCTACAAAGCTCTTTACCTCAAGCAGGACATACAATTGCAACAGAAATTGCTAAAGCTCAATTATCACAAATTGATAATGTAGCTAATAGCTATGATAGTATTGAATATGCATTATTCTTAAAAGACCTTGTAGAAAAATTAGACGATGAAAAAACTTATGAACATTTAATTTCTAAGTTAAATGAAATTCATAAAAAAGTTGAAAAGGCGTATTCTCAATCTGCATTATCTGTAATTGATTTAGAAGATAACTTAGATAAATCTATTGAGACTTGTTATGATGATAATGTAGTATCAAACCCTACTCGTTATAACCTTGAATATGACCCAACAGAT
>DMEM01000161.1 GCA_003450915.1 Alphaproteobacteria bacterium | reverse complement strand
TACAAATGATGATGCTAACATTATGCAACCAAAGCCTCAAAAATCAACTCAAGAAATGTTTATTAATAAATTTAATATTGATAAAAGCACTGTTGTCTTTTTAGATGACTCATTATCTTGTATAAAATCAAGCCATGAAGATGGCTGGGATAAATGTATTTTAGTAAATAACGGCAAGGATGTAGACACCGAGCACGAACAAACATCTAGTGTTAAAGAGTATTTGAAAAATATACTTTCATAACAACTAAGCCTATTGGGTATTAATATTAATAAAAAAATCACCGATTTTACTCGGTGGTTTTTCTTGGCTTATGACTGCGTTGCTATACAAGCCTCTACTTCGCTATTTATCTCACGCAAAAACGCGACAAACTCTTTTGCTATTTCTGTGTGTAAGTCGCTATCATCAAAAGTTGAAAAGAAGTCATTTTGGTCTTCTGCTAAGCGGTAACCGGTAAGATAATACAATACCTGTAACAGCATATCTATTTTATCAAAATCGTTAGCAAGCTTTGCTTCAATTGTTTCACAAGCCTCTAGCTCTTCAAACAAAGCAAGAACCTCAGGTAAGCCAAACTCATTACTTATACCAAGCACTGAGTTATATTCCTTTTGAGCCTTTTCTTCTGGGGAAACTCCGCATTTCGGTGTTATATCACCTATTCTACTTTCACCAACTTCATGAGATATACACATCTGTGTTAACTTCAGCATATCAACATCATCTGCAATAATATCTGCAAATAACATCGGAAGTTGGCTAATGCCCCAGCTATGAGAACCTACACTTTCTGCATCATAAAACGTTTGTGTATCTCGCTGCGCACTCACCCCTCTTTTCACCCAGCCTGTACGCTGAATATGTTTTAAAGTACATACTACTTCAAAAAAATACGCAGATATTCGTTTAAAACTTTCTCTTTTTGTATCATTCATAAACGGAACGCATATCAAGGTTTAATCAAAATTAATATAATAATGAAAAATAGTAATTCAAATTATATCACCTTAATTTACTGTTTTTTAATTAAATTCCAAAAAAGTTAATTTTTTATCGAAAAATCGCTTGACATATTAATTACTTTTATATATATTACAAATCATCGCAAGACGATACGGGCTGTTAGCTCAGTTGGTAGAGCAGTTGACTTTTAATCAATTGGTCACAGGTTCAAGTCCTGTACAGCCCACCATTTATTAAGCACTCTTCGGAGTGCTTTTTTATTATCTACACTTCTAGCTAATCTTGTTATAAAAATAAAAAAAGCAAGTTGACTCATCTATTTTAATATTATATATTGCCCTCTCGCTTTACACTAAAAAAGGCTTTTTCTTTTTTAGTAATTACTTTTATTTTACAAAATAAACTACTAACAATCTAATAAGGATTATTACTTTGTACAAAAAAACTATTGGCATTTTAAAATCAGCAGTTAACCATAACCTTTCTGTAAATGCTGTAAGCGTAAATGCTTCACATACGATAGGTTCGCAAAACAATAAGCCAAATATCTACAGTTCTACAGGAATGAACACATGGATTCATTCTTGGGGAAATAACAATCGACTATTTAAGTAATAATATTTAATATACTTTCTTAAACTTTTCAAGCACTCTTCGGAGTGCTTTTTATTGATCTAAAGCAAGGAACATCCGTGCATTTATAAGTTTCTTAAAAATTATCATAACAATTACTTGACAACTGCTTTTGTTTTATATATATTACCAATTATCGCAAGGTGGTTAAGGCTGCAAACTGTTAACCCATAGAAAAGCCTTGTGTGTCTTTTTTAAAGGGCTGTTAGCTCAGTTGGTAGAGCAGTTGACTTTTAATCAATTGGTCACAGGTTCAAGTCCTGTACAGCCCACCATTTATTAAGCACTCTTCGGAGTGCTTTTTTTATTTCAATTCATTATTCCTGCTTACAATACCCCTCTACTCTTAGTTTTTATTTTGTATATATAATTCGTATTTTTTTAATTTTTTGTTATAGATTATAAGAATACCAGACTACATTTATATGACTTATATATTTTAACTATAGTAAAAGTATTATGGACGATACTGTATTATTACTTTTTTGGGAGGTTTTATGGAGTTACCCATAAAAGCTAAAAATTTTCCGGAGGTTCTAGACCGCTTAAAAAGTGAGGGTTTATGGCCGATTACGGATTATCAAGTAGTGGCAAAAAAAGAAGTTGCAGCTTATATTGAAAAATCAAAGAAGAAAGAAAGGTTTTTAAAAGTTCTAGCTTTAAAAACCTTATCTCAAACTCATTTGTACTACCCTGTACAAGTTTTTCACTTTAACGTTTCTCTTTGTGATAATGTTGAGCTTGAATATTTAAAAGAAGAGTTTGAGTCAATCAAGGAGCTTACAAAATCAAGTGAGTTTTTACAAAGAGGATATGATATAAATATTCTATCAAAAAACTCTCAACTAGAAGTAAAACCTGAACACTTATATTGGTTTTTTTGGGGCGAAATTCCTAGATATCCTTGGAAATATGATCTAAGCAATGACAATATTGTTATTCTTAGCTCTAAAGGATTGGTTGGTAAGTTCTTACGCTATGCAGAACTCTACATAACTGGAGTTCATGATAATCAAGAGCCTGATGTTATAGCCGATTTACTGATAAATGAAGGCGATGTTACTTTGAAGTATCATAATCCTTTTCTCAAATTTAGGAAACCTCATTTTCCCATCTAAAGCGAAACTTTAGCAAATAAAAGCTCTTCAATTTTTGAAGGGCTTTTATTTATTTAGAGTATTTTCTTTACATCTAAATAAATAATAAATATGTGTGTTTTAATAGTTTTGCCTGTATATATAACTAACATGCAAACCAATTCTTCATTTTGCTACTACACACTGATGTGCTTAGATATTCTAAGTTTTAGTCGGCAGCTAAAACCATAATAACTATAATAAGCGAGTTCTTTTATAAGGACACAAAGAATAATAACTTTTAACCCTCTTTATTATTCAAGTGCCTTCTATAAAAGTTTAAACCCTTCTAGATTTTATCTATGAAGGGCTTTTTATTTTATGTGCATGTTTTTTTTATATCTAGAATTCCATCTGGAAGATCTTGTAAGCTAAAGATTGCTTTTCTGTAGTAGTCTGTACCATCTGCCATATACCTAACTTGTAAAAATGTTTGGTTCATATACATTCTTGCCTGATCTAGCGTATTAATTGGTAATTCTAATGAATATACTTTACCATGACCTAAAATTTCAAAGTCATAATCTTCAAAACCAAAAATATTAATAGTTGGCGTTTTTGCTAAATTAATCTCTGATTCTATTAACAGCCTAGCTTTATTCTCAACATATAAATCTGTCAAAGTAAGCTTTATTTCACCCCTATTAGCTTGTAATTTACAGTCTTCAGAATTCCAAATACCATAAGATGATTTTAAGTTAACTTGAGGTTCTTCTACTTTTTCATATTTAATTGTACAGCCTGCAATAAATGCTAATAAAATTAATAGGTTGATTTTTTTGTAAAACATTGTTATTTTAACTCCTAGATAGTGCTGAATATTTAAGCAATTTAATTAAATTTTATTTATAATAGTTTACTAAAGTGAATTATAATACAGCAACTATATTTTTTCAAAGCAAAATTCTAGAAAGAGAGTACTTATATGATAAATTTACCACCTCTTGTAAGAGGAAAAGACCCTAAAGATACTACAATTGTTGTTGCCATGTCTGGTGGCGTAGATAGTTCTGTTGTTGCAGCTCTATTAAAGCAGCAGGGTTATAAGGTTATTGGTATTACTCTACAACTATGGGATTACAGCCCTACTGAAGAAGGTGAAGTAAATAAAAAAATGGGTACATGTTGTGCTTTAGATGATGTTTATGATGCTCGTAGAGTTTGCCAAACAATGGGCATTGATCACTACGTTCTAAACTATGAGTCAGACTTCAAAAAAGCAGTTATTGATGACTTTGTTGACACATACTCAGCTGGTGCGACCCCTGTTCCATGTGTTAGATGTAATGAAAGAATTAAATTTGATGCATTATTAGAAAAATCAAAACAGTTAGGTGCTGACGGCTTAGCTACAGGTCACTACGTACAAAAAATATGGAATGATGATTTAGGCAAATACACTTTACTTAGAGGTAAAGAAGATATTAAAGACCAAAGTTATTTCTTATTCACAACTCGTCAAGACCAGTTAGATTATACTGTTTACCCTCTTGGTGCTGTTGAAAATAAAGATATTACTCGTGAACTAGCACAAGAGCTAGGCCTACATGTAAGCAAAAAACCTGATTCACAAGACATCTGCTTTGTACCTAATGGAGATTATCGAAAAATTGTAAAAAAAGAAAATCCATCTGCATTTGTAGAAGGCAACTTTGTAAACAATGATGGTAAAGTTTTAGGCACACATAATGGTATTATTAATTTTACTGTTGGTCAAAGAAAAGGCCTTGGAATTACTTTGGGCGTGCCAACTTATGTTGTAGAAATTCGTCCTGGAAAAAATGAAGTTGTACTAGGATCAAAAGAAGAACTTAAAGTTCGTGAGTTTAACTTTAAAGACTTAAGCTGGATCGGTGAAGAAATTCCTGCTGAAGGTTTAGAATGTGAAGTTAGAGTTAGAAATGGCCATGCTCCTATTAAGTGCTCATTAAAACTAACTGGTGTAAAAACTGGTACTGTTGAACTATTTAGTCCTGAAGCGATGGTTGCACCAGGTCAAGCAGCAGTATTTTATGATGATAGAAGAATGCTTGGTGGCGGTTGGATTTTAAATGATACAACAAAAGTAAAACTATCAAATGTAAAAATTGCTATTGACTAATCGATATATAAACGCAGAAAAGGAGCCATTTGGCTCCTTTTTCTACTTTCCGAAACATGCGTCTAATTCTTTATAACGTTGATTTAAGACATTTGTATAAGCACAAATATCAATACCAAGATTATAATGATTAAAAGACTCTTTATTGTATC
>DMEM01000046.1 GCA_003450915.1 Alphaproteobacteria bacterium | reverse complement strand
TGGAAGCTCTTTAAATTAAATGAATACTCAACAAGCTGAAGAATATATTAACGACTGTGTCGATAATCTTTATATTGACTGGCCTACTTCTTTAATTGTCAGAGGAATGACTAAAAAAAAAGGTGATTTAAAGCTAAGCGATGAAACTTGGGATAAATATCTTCAATTAATAGATGATTATTATACCCAGCGGGTAACAAAAGCCCTATCTCAGTTAAATAACCTACCAGAAAGAAAGCTTAGACTTTATAAGAACAATAGAATGTCTGAAGACTTAACTAGTAAGCAACACATTTATGAACAAATTGAATTATTTAGTCGACAGGTCAATCATATAAAATATAATAAAGGCTTACGTAAAAGCTTTTAAAATAACGAGACAGCCACCTGAGAAGGTGGCTGTTGTTTATCTACGACTTACTGATGAATTGCCCCAGCAGGTGCTGTATCTTGAACATCATCAGATGATACAAAATAACCTGTAAAAAATGCAAACAATGCAATTGCTACAATAACAGCAATAAAACCTGATAAAAACTTAAACATAACTTATTTCTCCTTATTTTTATTTTTTTTCTTGGCAAACTATTTCTCTATTATCTTTTCCCATTAAACAAATTACCCCTGGATTAACGTCAACTGATTTTAAAAATAAAACTTCTTTAGTTTCGCATATTTTCCAAACCGTAGTTAATGGATAATGATCAAATAAAAACTTTACTCTTTTATCTTTAACTAAAATCTTCATATCTTCATTTAGCTGATTATATGGAACTTGCTTTCCTTTAAACTCAACATCGCAAAAATCTTTAACCCAAAACGCTACTGCTAACTGAGAAAATAAAACTAAAACCAAAATTGATGCTAAAATAACATACCATCTTTTTTTTATCATATTTTTTCTCCTTTTTACCTAGCTATTAACCAACCTAATTATATAGGTATGTAATAGTGTGATAATCTATGAAGATTTTGCTTTATTTTTGCCCAATCTTCTTGTTGAGATAAATATGATGAATTGCTTTCTCATTCTAACCGATCATATTGTAGAGATAGCTTTGCTGAGAGTTTAATTTATTTATAAGGGAAGTGTATACTAATACATGACCACATAAATAAACTAAAGAGTCACAAAACTATCCAACAATAACGCGGTTGCGTCCAGAGTGTTTGGCTTTGTAAAGCTGCTGATCGGCACGTTCCATAACATCAATAAACATTTCATTTTTTTGCCATGATGTACAGCCTATTGAAACTGTTATATTTAAATGCTCTGTGCTTAACGGTGTTTTTTCAATCTCTGATCGAATACGATTTGCTACAGTTTCAGTTAGCTCTGGAGTTAAATTTTTAATTAAACAAACAAACTCTTCACCGCCTAAACGTGCTGCAATATCACCTTGACGCATATGATCACTTAAAATACTTGCAATAGCAGCCAGAACCTCATCTCCTACTTGATGCCCGTAAGTATCATTAACATTTTTGAACTTATCTATATCAATCATTAGCATTGTATATGTACTTAAATCAATACCAGGTGTTGTTAAAAACTGATCTAAACCATGACGATTTAAAACCCCTGTCAAGTTATCTCTATGAGCTTTACGAATAACTGTTCTCATTGAGCTTTCTAATGGGTTTTGTTTTTCAATTTGAACATCAATTCTCCATGATAATTCATCATAGTTAAATAGAACCAATTCAGCTGCTTGCAATATATTCAAGTCAGCATTATTATTTAAAGAATCAATAACACAAGCCTTGAAAAAGTTCTTATCTCTTAAAACTTTATGTCTAAAACCAAGATCTAGAGATTCTTTCAGGTTTGTAATTTGCTGTTCTGCATAGTCTGAAATAAGTATATTACCATCATCTAAAATAACGATTAAATCTGTTTTTACTTGATTTGTTAACTCTCTTAAGCTCTCACAGTCATAATGAGTTTTACTTGCTTTTAATGTATCTTCTGATAAAAAGATTAAGTTAGCACGATCTATTATCATGTTTAATTTATCTACATCTACAGCATCACAAGCTGAAATAAATAATTTTAGATCTGGCTTTTTATCAATTGCAGATACAATATTTTCAAAACTCATAATACTTGGGTTTAAGTCTAAAAAGAATGAAAATGATTTTTTTAGTGTTCTTAAAACAAAGTCTTCACTAAAAACAGCCATTGTATTTGGGTTAGTTAGAACTACAGATGAAAGCTGACCATCTGTATAATGATAGTTTGCTACTGAATCTGGAAGACCATCGTCAATTAAAAAGTGACTTCTTACTTTATTGCGTGCTAAGTCATCGGCCATCAGTTGAGAAACTGGATTATGATTGATTGCACTAAGTAAGCATGCTGATGTATCTAGAGCATTCAGCAATGTTGATACATAATAGCCTTCGCCTCCAAAACTAACATTAGTGAAACCTGTAAATCGGTTATTTGTATACTGCCCTGTTGCTGTTGAAACCACTTCTAAACAAGCTGAACCTAAAACACATGTAATTTTTTTCATATATCTAACCCTTATTGTTTTTATTATACAATAATATTATGATATATTGAGAAAGGTAATTATTCAAACCATTTTAAGCAATATTTGATATATAAGTTGCACCATGTGATATTTATGTTAACATCTTGAATTTAAAGATAGATGTAACAACTGCTGTATCGGCTTTTAAAATGCTTTTTCCCAAGCTTTGTGGAACAATATTTTCTTGATCAAATAAGAATTCTTTTTCACTATCAGAAAAACCTCCTTCAGGGCCAATTAAAACCCCATCATCTTGGCTAAATGTAATTTTTCCTGCTGGTACTTTATCAAGTCTTTCGCATGCCCAAAATATCTGATTATTAAAGTTTTTTACAGCATATTGTAGATTTAACATTTCTTTTATATCAACTAAAGTTAGGCGTTCAGATTGTTCAGCTGCTCCTACTGCTATTTGATTATATCTGTCAAATTTAAAATCTTTTTCTACAGTATATTCTGTCATAATAGGTTGGATAATATCAATGCCTAATTCGGTTGCTTGACGAACAGCATTAGATAGAGCCTCTTTTTTCAAAATTGGTAAAAATAGCACACTAGTTGTTTTTTCAGGCTGATCTTTTAACTTTTCAATAAGTAAAATCTCTTGACAATCAGCATCTTGCACCTGGGCTAAAAACAATCCATCAACACCATTAAAAACAGCAAACTGCCAGCCTTTTTTAAAACGCATTACCCTCTTAAGGCGATTTTGCACTTCTTTTTCTAAGAAAATTACGTCATTTAGTTGCAGTTTTACATCAACGAATATGTTTTTTAAATCTTTTTTGTTTTTCAACATTTACTATCCTACTTTTATTTGTTATATTACAGATAAATTTATAAATTTAATTTAAAGGATTAATATGGAAAAGTCAATTATAGTTATTGGTGGTGGAGTTATCGGCTTAAGCTGTGCTTATAAACTTGCACAAAAAGGTATGCAAGTTAAAGTGCTTGAAGAAGGTGCTTGCGGAGCTCGTGCAACAACTGCATCTTTAGGTGTTTTAATGCCCTATGTTCCAACAATTGAAAAACCAACTGCTATTTTACAACGTACAAGCATAGAAATGTACAAAGATTTTGCTAAAGAGTTAGTAGAATTTTCAGGCGTTGATATTGAATTTGAAAATTTAGGCCATTTACAAGTTCTACATTCAGAAAAACAATTAGAAAAAGCACAAAAAGCTGTAGAGAGATCAAACGAGCTTGACAAACAGGTTAATGGTAGCCCAGCATTTGAAATGCTAACATTTGAACAAGCAAAAGAACTTGAGCCAAACCTTACAGAAGCAAAATTTGGATGCATGCATTCAAGATTGACAGCAAACCTTTCAACTGAAAAATTAGTTGAGGCATTAAAAGCTGCATGTAATAAATTAAACGTAGAAATTTTAGAAAATGTATCTGTAGAAGATGTTATTATAGATGAAAATAATGTTGCAAAAGGCGTAAAAACAACTGACACTGAAATTTTTGCAGATAATGTTTTAATTGCAGCTGGGGCGTATTCTTCTAAGTTTAAACATATTATCGGCAACCTTGGTGAAATTTTATCACAAAAAGGTGAAGCTCTAGAACTTAAACTTGAAGAAAGAAAATTTGACCGACTAATTAAAATGGCTGGTTTTTATGCACTATGCAAAAAAGACGGTACAACATTTATTGGTTCAACATCATCAAGAAAGCCTGATTTTTCTGAGGATGTTAAGGATAAATCAATAAATATGCTAATTAAAGGAGGGCAAAGAATTATCCCTTCTATTACCAAAGAAGATATAGTTAGAGCATGGGCAGGACACCGCCCACATAGCTACCTTGGATCTCCATTATTAGGTAAATGTGATGAGGCTAAAAACCTATTTGTAGCTACAGGACATGGCAAAATAGGTATTTGCACAGCACCATTTACAGCAAAAATCATAAGTTCATTAATAGCAGAAGGCGAAGAGCTTATTGATTTAACACCATTTAGAGTAAATAAACTTAAACAACCAGGAAGTAAAGACTAATGAAAAACCTTGTAATAGCCTCTCTTGCCGTACTTTTGGCAAGTTGTTCATCAAAACCACTTGAAAAAGCAGACTTAGAATATAAAGTTTTTCCTAAAGTAGCTAAATTTAAGTATGAGTTTAACGTTGCCGTTCCTAAAGTGGTAGACGCTAGGGATTCTTCTTTTGTACAAAATAATGATGATTATTTCTCAAGTTCAGTAGCTGATTCTTTATCTAATATTTTATTTGAAGAAATCAGATCTACTAACTCATTTGAAACTGTTGCTCTATTAAACCAAAGCATAGACTTTAACCCAACTTCAACTCAAATCCAAGAAGTTAAAAGAACAGTTGGCAAAGATGCTATTTTCTTAGCTCAAGTTAACAAATTCAATGCTAATATTAGACAGCTTTCTGACCAAGACACTTCTGGTTTTGTAAACTTAAAAGTTTTTACTAATATTACATATAAATTAATCCTAGCAGATTCTGAATCAGTTATCTTTTTAACTACAAAAGACACTTCATCTGATAAAGTTGTACCACTAAATGAAAACATCTACCGCGCTATTAACGAACTTGCTGTTAAAAACATCAAGCAGAACATTGTTTCAGCTAAAAATGATTTTATTTTAACAACTAAAGGCACAGCTGCTGGAGAATACAAAGCTAAAAAGGAAGAAAAAGCTGTAAAAGTTCAAGTTGCGAAAGAATTTAAACGCATGGAAGAAACTCTTGATCAACAAGAGGCAGAGCAAAAAGCAGAGCAAGAAACTCAAGTTGAAGAAGCAACTACACAAGCAGAACAAACTACTCCAAATGAACAAGCTCAAGAAACTGAGCAAAATACAGAAGAAACACAACAGCCAGAAGCTCAAGTACAAGAAACAGCAGAACAAACTACTCCAACTGAACAAGAACCTGTTCAAGAGCCTACACAAACAGCTGAAACTACAGAAACTGAAACTGCTAACGTTATTGAGACACCTGTAGCAGAAGAAGTAGTAGTAGAAACTCCTGTTCAAGAAGTTACAGAAACTGTAGAAACAATTGTTGAAGCACCTGTAACAGAAACTCCAGTGCTTGAAGCTACACCTGAAGTAACAGATTCAGTTAAAACAACTGTTGAAGTTTCAGAAACTACTACTAAAACAATTACAGCAAAATAAGGAATAATAATTATGACTAAGTATATCCTATCAGCTTTAAGCCTGTTTACATTAGCAGCTTGCTCTTCTAACTCTCAAAACTATTACTTAAACGATTATTCTATTAATGATAATCTGCAAGCTAAAACAACAACTGAAATTGCTTTTAATAACGTTGTCTATGCAAAGCTACTTACTAACGATGAAGCAACAGAGCAATTCGGTGAAAATGCGGATGATTACTCAATTGTATTTTTCAAAGCTGAAAATATCAGCGATGATGCATCATACTTTAGTTTTAAAAATGCTTTAATAGATAATATTGAAACAGGTAGAGTTAAGCCTCAAGTTAAATTAGGCAAACTTATCAAATCTAAAAACATTGATTTAAATGATAAAGATACTTACATGAACCCATTCAGAAAAACAGAAATGGAAAACAATAACTTTGCTTATAATCTAAATGAAAAAACGCTACAGGACTTTTCACTACAGCCTAATGATTCACACCAAGGCTTCTTAATTTTTGAAAAACTAAAAGAGCCTTCATCATTACAATTTACTTTAAGTGCAGGTCTTTCAATCTACACAACAAGAGTGCAAACAGTTGCGTTAGATTACTAGTAAATTATGGATTTATACTTTGAATACTCTAAAAATATTACATATGTATTTTTAATTATTAGCTTTTTCTGGCTGAACTTTTCGTTAATTGCAAATAAAAAGTTCCTGCTAATAGATAAGCTGATAAAAAATAAATACCTGTG
>DMEM01000021.1 GCA_003450915.1 Alphaproteobacteria bacterium | reverse complement strand
TATATTATTGACTGGGATGAACCTAACATTGATTCAGAAAAAATTAACTTACAAAGCTTAATAGAAGATTATATTATTTATTTTAGCGAATTTTTAAATAAAGAGCTAAATCAGCAAATTCACCTTCTTGGTTATTGCATGGGTGGTGTTTTTGCCTTAATTAGTGCTTTAAAACAGCAAGAGCTTTATAAAAGTTTATCACTTGTAGCAACGCCATATGATTTTAATGAAATGCCATTTACTGGAATGATGAAGTTCTACAGGGCATTTAATTTAGAGTATTTAAAAACATCAAATGTTAGTGCTGAGCTGATTCAGTCATTATTCTTCATGCTTGACTGTAAAGGAGTTTTATCAAGAATTAAAAATTTTGCAAAAGTTAAAACAGAAGAGCAAATGAAAAGAATGGTTGCTTTAGAAGATTGGCTTTCTGATTGTATTGATGTTGAAAATACGATGGCTGCTGATATTTTAAACCTATGGTATGGTGAAAATACCATTTATCATGAAGAATTAGACTTTAAAAACTTTAAACTACAAACTTATTTAGTTACAGCAAGCAACGATGGGATAGTCCCTAAAAAAGCTTCTTTACCACTATTAGATAAAATAGAAAATATAGAGCATTTGCCTGTAAGATCAGGACATATAGGTATTATGGCAGGGCGTAGATCAATAGATGATTTCTACAAAAAAATATCCAATAAATTGATAAATATTTAAAAATATATAAAAATACTACTAAATGCTTGACTAATTTAATCGGGTATATTATTTTTACATAGTAACATAAGTTAAAACAAAGCTTGAATGAGTAGTTTTTTCAATTGCGTTTTAATTGTTTTCTTTATCATGGCTGAGAGAGGACAATGCATGACTATAATAAAAAAGTGCGCAGTGCGTGCTGAATTATAATAGTATTAAGCTGTTTAGGTTAGGCTAGGAATAGGCCGCTTAATGATACTAACGGAACGTATCTAAACGTTTAATAAGTGAAGATGTTAATATAACTAAATGAGGGGAATGCATATGCACTTTCTATTCGCTGGTCTTCAACTTATTCTGTTAGTGGTTGCAGGAATTGCAAGATAACAGACTGATAATTCGATTAAACATAAAAACCAAGAGCTTATTAACAGCCAACGGTTTATGTATAAGCATAAAGCACCTTGACTTATCTTGGTGCTTTTTCTTTTTGTATATAGATGCTTGATTTACTAGAAAGTTTTTTATTAAAACTTTCTTTTAAGCCTTGAATATTTCTTTTGGCTACCTTATAATTAGAACAATATATACAGTTATATATACTTTTATGAGTATCTATAACACTAATACTTAATAAACCTTTTTCGTGTAGTTTTCTACATATACCTTATACCTTAATTTTGTGCGGGAGCACAAGGGGGCTTTATGAAAGTTCAACAATTTTTAATTTTTAGCCTTGTGCTAATTTTAGTTGGTTGTGGCGGTAATGGAGGTAATGGAAATCCAAATCCTATTCCAGAGATTCCATCGCTTGATGATACTATACCAGATACTCCGGATCAAAACATTCCAGAAGAAAACCCTGTATTTACCGCTCACTTCAACACAGATGTTACTCATTTGGCGACCTTCCAAAATTGTGAGGTTCAGCCGGTTGTAGCAGGACCAATGGCTTATGGAATTGAAACTGAGATCAATGATAATGGTCTTGGTGGAGATGAACTAAAACAGTGGTGTCTGCAAGTCAACAAATCTAACCTTTTGGATGTTGCATCGAAAACTACAACTGATGTTATCAACTCTGGAAAGCTCTATGAAGCTGACTATACAGTTGATGGAGATGTTAAAAAAGTACTAGCATATGACATTCCGATGACATTTGCTTATGATCCTGCTAATACAGTGATCGGCTCGACCTTGTTTATTATTAAGCACGCTCGTGAAGGTCTTGTACAAGAGGCAATTTTGGATGTTCGTATTCAAAACCCGAATACAGCTGAAATTAGTGTTATGTCTTTTAAGCTTGTTGAAACGCTTATTACTAACCAAGAAAAAGCTCTTCCTGTTGATCCAACGTATCTGCCAATTTTGAGTGTAGATGCCTTGGTTTTAGCTGAAAAGTGTACCGTTCAATCATCTGGTGATAAGTATGACTGGTCAGCTACGATGTCAGTTACAATGCCTAATGATTTATTGGTTGATCCAAGTGCTTCAGGCTTTGGTTGGTGGCATTCTGGTATAGAGATTGATCTAAAAAATCGTCCTATCGCTGGAGATCTGCAAAACCTTGCGTGGGATGCCGCGCTAACGTACTTCGGCTCGCCTGTTGAAGGAGGTTTGGTTGCATTAAAATATGTTCTAAGTGATGATTTCAATGTTATTCCTCTATCTGGAACTAAGTTCAAAATGTTCCATGATGGAATGAATTTTATTGTAACCACAGGACCTGGAGGAACTTACAAGATCTTTGATGTTGTGGTTATCGCCGAAATTAATGGTGCTGGCGGATTTAGTGATTTTACCCTAACAGGTAAGATTATTGATGAAACTTTCCCCGGTGCAGTCGCAGCAAACATAAACATGGAGTGTACTCCTTAAAAAAACTCAAGTAAACGAATAAGAAAAAAGCAACCCAACGGGGTTGCTTTTCTATTTTTGTAAATTTTATTCAGAAGGAAGAGTTAAAGGCTGGTTTGCTTTTAAGTTTAACTTAGTAGCGGGGCCTCCAAGATCTTCATTTACTTTTTTAATAGTATCTTTTGTAGAGTTGCCTTTTAAATTAGCATTTAAAGATTCCATACCTGTTAGGTTTTGTTGCTTAAATATTTCTTCTTGAGGAATTTCTTTAATAGGAGCTTTTTTCTTTTCTTCTTTTTGTTTTTTTTCTTTCAGCTCTTTTGCTATTTCAGATTTTGGTTTTAGCATGCTTTCAACCATTTTTCTTGCAAATGGATCTTTTGGAAGGGTAGCTTCTTCTAATACATCTGCAGAGAATAGCTCTTTATTGTCCTTTTTTTCAGTTTCTATTATCTCCACTTCAGATGTTTGCTTTGCTTCAGTTGGTTCTGTTACAGTTTGCTCTTTATGAGTTGTTTTAATTAGTCTTGTTTTAACGATAGCTTCATCTTTTACAGAAATAATACCGCTGCCATCAATAAGTCTATTTAGAATCCAAAATCTTTGGCCGTCATTTGTTAGTGATACTTGTTTCCATTCGTAATACTCAGGCTCTTCAATAACTCTAGCCCAGCAATATTTAGGGCTGGCAGGAAATATATTACATTCTTCTTTACTTCTGGCAATTTTTGCTGTGTATGTAACATTGTTTACAACTACTTTTGAGAATCCATTTTCTAGATATTCCCAAATATAAACATGAGCACCTCTATCAAAAGGAATAGCTCTTCCTTTAGGTGGTTCCATCATCATAGCAAGTCCAGGTCTTGTTTTTAATAAAGACTTGTGTTCAATTAGTTCAGTTCCTGGTTCAACAATACCTATAGGTTTTGATTGAGTTGAACTAGCAGCATAAGCTTGAATTCTTTCTAGTGCAACATTGCCTGAAACTTTTGCATTTGTAGTTGTGCTAATAGCATTAGCATTAAAAGATGCTAAAGCTAATACTAATAAGTATGCTCTTTTTAATAACATGGGATTTAATCCTTCTTAATATTTTTTATTCCTTCAAAGCCACCATCTAATGAAGGTTGATATGTTTTAATACCTTTACGAGATATTAAAATATTATTTCTTTTCCAAAGAGGTAAGTATATCATATCATTAAACTGGATGTCTTGTATAGCAAAAATTGTATTT
>DMEM01000089.1 GCA_003450915.1 Alphaproteobacteria bacterium | reverse complement strand
CAAAGTATACAAATGTTAAAAGCTTATTTTGTTCCAAAAAGAACTGCTTATCAAGATACATCCCTGCACCAGAGAATAAAGCTATATAAACAATAAATAGCATAATAGTTAAAGCATTATTTTTTAAAAATTGCATAATATCTCCTAGATATAAAACTTCTGAGTAGTTTATATAATTTGTACCCTATTATTCTAGCCAAATTAGGCATAAATGTAAAGTTTTATTATTAATTTTGGATCTTTTTTTTACATGTTAATCAGCTCACAAAATACCCCTATTGAATATACTTTCACAACATGATACTCTTTAAAGATGTAAGGTGTGTATTTTTATATAAAAAAAGAGGGGATATATGTATGAAAAAATAAAAAAGGTGCAATGTTTGGGCTTGATGCCAGAATCGCTCTAGCCATATTTGGAGCATTAAGTGTAATATCAGGAGCGTCTTTACACTCAGCTATTAAAACAGCAAGAGCAACAGCCTTCATTACAGAAATGAAAGAAGTAGATAAAGCATGGGAACAATACTATCTTGATACCCATGAACAATTACAGCAAAAAAGCACAGACCCTACAAAAGTAGGCAAGTTTTACACGCTAAGAACTATTGACCTTGCTGTAGATAATGGAATTAGAGGATGGAATGGACCATATTTAAACTATGAATCTAACTCTTTTACCGCCGCCCTTATGAAAGATAGTGAAAATTTGATTAATCTAGCAATTCTAACAAACGAATCTTGGAATAGCTATTCTAATGGACTTTGCACTTCAGGTAAACAGTGCTATAAATGGATTTCAGTCCATCAAGAGACTGACCACTTAGCTAAAGATATTGATGCTCTAATAGATAACAATGATGGTGATTCAAGTGGAAACTTTAGATGGTCTTTTAGTGGTGGCTTATTAAATAAATATATATACTACTTTAAAGGCGATACTATACAAAACCCCAACGATTAGAAATTAAAATTACAAAAAACAAAAAGCAGCCTAAACAGCTGCTTTACTTTATTGAATTATTCAGAATCTTTTGTTTCGTCTTCTATCTTATCTTTTTCAGACTCTACTATCTCATCAACCATTTCAATAGGGTTTTTATAATAGTTTTCTACAGCCTCATTATTACGATTCTCACCTTGCTCATAATATGTATTTAAAGACTTAACATCTAAGAATAAACCTTTAACTCGTTTTGATGCTGAACCAACTTGCCCCATATTTTTTTCATCAATAATAATTTCAAGATTATTTGCACTAGACACATCTAAAACAACATTTTCCCAAGGGGTAACCCAATAATATTTACCTTTAGGAAGAGTCTTTGAAACATAAATTCTATTTTTATGCAAAGGTCTAATTTGAAACCAAACATCTTTTTTTGCTTTAAGCAAAACTCTGGCAAATGGAGGTTTACTTTTTTGAGCATATAATTCTATTTCTGCTTTATCACTCTTAGTACTTGATACAACATTATCACTATTTGAATTATCAACAGCTTTTACTAAAATGCTAGAATCATTACCTACTACAGGATTCTTAGAATCTTTAATATCTTTTTTCTGAGTTTGATTAAAAAAAGATGTTAAAGTCTCAGTTGAGCTTGCTTTATTTTCAATCTTTCTAATATTTATTTCATGATCTACAAAACTATAATAACTAAATCCTGCAATAACAATAAATAAACAAAAAACGCTTAAAACAAAAACATTTCTAGTTCTTTGATAATCTTTATAAATTTGTTGAGGCATATTCTCGTAGCTTTCTTGAAGATTTTGAGTTGCCTTTAGCATTTTTAAGATATCTTCAGGATCAAGGCCTAAATACTCAGAATAAGACTTAATAAAGCCGCTAACATATGCTTTACCAGGTAAAACACTGTAGTCATTATTTTCAATAGCCTCAATATAAGACTCTCTAATATTTAAATCTTCTGCAACAGTTGAACGCTTTTTATTTAAAGCATGTCTAGCGTTAGATAATCTCTCTCCGATTGAAAGTGTATGAACCATTTTTTAACCTTTATTCTTTTGTTTTTATTCTTATTTTTTGAGTTATTTTATACCATTCTTTTTAAAATGTCATCTTTTTTAATAAAATGGTGGAATAAACTAGCTAAAACATGCATTAAAATTAAACCTGCTGCAACATTTCCAGCATAAAAATGAACATTTGCCATTGCAACACCAAGAGCTTCATTTTTTTCTACTAACATTGGCAATGTAAACAAACCAAACACATTAATAGCATAACCTTTAGCCATTGACATCAGCATGCCTGAAACAGGCATAATTAACATAAGTAAGTAAAGAGAACCATGCAAACTAGCAGAGCCAATTCTTTCAAGCTTTGTTAATTTTGAGTTATCAATTTTATTATCAAAAGCTAACCATAGCATACGTATTAAAATAATAGGAAGTAATATAGCTCCAAATGATTTATGCATTGCATATAGTTCCCATTTTTCAGGCGATGCTGGAATATCTGCCATATAAAAACCTACAGCTAAAAGAGATATAAACATAATAGACACTGTCCAGTGATTTAGCTTTCTAATTACCCCATATTTATTATCATTTGTTTTTAATTGCATTTTAATTTTATCCTTATTTTAATTATTTTATATTCTTTAGTCCAAATAATGAACTTTTTAAACTATGAGAGTGACATATAGCAACAGCTAAAGCATCAGACATATCATTAGACTCCATTACAACACCAGGTAATAAAGTTTTAACCATAAAATCTACCTGAGTTTTTTCAGCATTACCTGTCCCTACTAATGCCTTTTTTATTTCCTTTGGCGCATATTCATGAATATCTACCATTTGTTGAGCAGCTGCCAGCATCCCCATTCCTCTCGCCTGCCCTAGCTTTAAACTAGTTCTAGGGTTAGAGTTAACATAAACTTCTTCAATACCTATTGAAGCTGGATTATACATTTTTACTATTTCTGTGATTCCGTCATGTAATGTTTTTAATCTGTGCGACATTGCATCTTTAGCATTTGTATGAATGACCCCACCTGCTATATACTTTAAATGAGAGTTTTGATAACTAACAACTCCCCAGCCTGTATGCTGCAAACCTGGATCAATACCTAATATAATCATAAGTTTTTCCTATTTATTCTTGTGTTTTATCTATTACAAATTTACCAACTCTAGCAATTATTGATAAGTTTTGGATAAATCCTTCAATTTCTTCTTCTGCTATTTCCCTAGCAATATCTTTTGCTAAAACCCCAGCTTCTTTAGAATCATGCTCCATTTTTTCTTTGGTACGTTTCTTCTCTTCTGCTATTTTAACCTCTAAAGCATTCTGGTGTTCAATTTTTTGTTTATAGTCTTTAATGGCTTTTTCTAATAATTTAGAATCTATATTGCCGTAACCAGCCTCTAAAACAGCCTGTTGCATTTTACTTACATCGAACTTTTCTAAATCGCCATGTTTAACCTGTCTTAGCATTAAAATTAGATCATTCATAGCTTGCTGCTTTAATAAGTCTTGCTGAAAATCATTTAAGCTTTTATTTAAATCACTAAACTTGTACTTTAATCGTCTTAAACTATCATCTAATAATATTTTAGAGCTTGCAACATCATATTTTGTATTAGCAAAACGTTCTTTTTTTGTAGGAACCTTGTAAAATCTCTCTAAATAATAAGGCTCAATAATTTTAACATGATTATTTTTTGCTTTTCTAACAAATAAACACGAAGAAACTACCACTAACGCGATTATTAAAACAGCGCTGTAAAAGTCTTTTTTATCAAAGCTAGACTCAGCTAAATGTGGCTCTACGTAATATTGTTGCATTATTTTTCTTGATTGTTTAATGAAATTATAAAAAAATCTATACTTTATCTTAACAAAATTATAGAAATTTGTCAAAAAATAATATACAATAAAAAGTATGAGAAAAAGTATTGATCAAACAAAAAAAGAATTTATTCAGAGAGACTTAGAAAGTGTAATGTCTAGCCCAGAACTAGACATTCGTTTAGTGTGTGCTTTAGCAGGTGACAGAAACCTTAATGCTAGAGAGATTAGCATTGTTGAAAAACTGTACCAGTCTCGTAAAGATCATTTTTATTGCGATATTTTATACGCACTAACTTATAAAAGCTTTTCAGCACTTCATGCAAAAACTCTATGGGAAGGTGTTTTAGCTCACCGTAAAGACTTACAGTACAAACTAGGCAGAGATGTGGGATTAAGTGTTGCCACTCACGATTATTTAGAAAATGTAACAAAACATTTAAACTATTGCACAGTTATTGAAGAACAAAAATTAAATCATTTAACTACTGTTGCAACTAAAGACGGCTTAACAGGATTATTTGACCAGGCTAGCTTTAAACGTAAACTAAATGAATACCTAGATGATAAGCTACAAACTGAAACAGAATTAGCTTTAATAATGTTTGATTTAGATAATTTCAAAAAAGTTAATGATAATTTTGGACACCCTGAAGGCGACCGTGTTTTAAAAGAAATCGCTACTATTCTACAACTTTGTGCTAGACGTGAAGATTTAGCAGCAAGATATGGAGGCGAAGAGTTTACTTTAATTTTACCAAAAACTGCTTTTGAACACTCTCAACAAGTTGGTGAAAGAATCCGTCAAAGAGTTGAAGATTATTTTAAAGAACGTGAATATAACGTAACCTTAAGCATGGGGCTTTATCACTTAAATAAAAAGAGTTATATTTCAAGCATGGAATTAATCGAAAAAGCTGATCAATTAATGTATTCATCAAAAACGTCAGGTAAAAATAGACTAACTTCAGAAAATATGTAAAAATTTAATATTCAACCACTTAAGAGCTTTTAATAGAAAGCTCTTATTTTTTGTCAGTTTTCTATTAATATGGGTAATTATAAATAAGTACTAATATCTTATACCTATTTTGAAGACTCTGTCTTTATACCCTATTTAAAAGGAATATACCATGTTCACAGTAGCTATTTTCTCAACTATTGGTCTTACAGGTTTTGGTGTTGAGACATATTTACCTCAATCTCAAAAAGGTCTTAAAGCAACATCTTTTTTAATTGGCCTTTCCTCATTTGCATGCATGGCTCTAGGCCTATAAATGTGAACGAATTTCGACACTTAAAGGCAGCCATTGGCTGCCTTTCTACTTTTGTACACATAAAAAAAGGACCTCCAAGCTATTGCAAGGAGGCCTTTTATCGTTATCTCTGTGACACGTTAAAACAATTACTACTTCGTATTATAACTTTTTTATTAATTTTAGGTGTTATATTTTTTTACGAAGCTTTAATTATCGAATAACTATCATTTATAGAATCTTCTCGTTCTATTAAGGTATTATATATATTTTTAGATGATATTCCTTTTACTGTAAGACCTGCATATTCCCCAAATTGAACAAGTTGTTTTTCTTGAGCAATAAGCTCCTCATTTGAATAATTTGATTTTCTATCTTTCCTGGTATAGGTAAAGTGTAAATTAACTTTAACATCATATGTGTACAACAATGACTCCATCTCATGCTTAATAGCTTGAGCAATAATAAATCTTGATTTATAAATTCCTATTAAACTACTAGTGACAATATACAGTGCTAACGCTCCTGCGATTAATATAGCTATAGCATAAGCTCCTGCCATTCCTTCAAAGTGCAAAATACCACATAATATGGTAACATAAGCAATAGGAATGGTTACCTTTAATGTAAAACCAATTAAATATAAAGTTCCTTTAACAAAAGAGATTGCTTTTTCTTTTACCGCACCTTTTTTCTCAGAAATGTTTTTGATACTTGATTTAACCACATAACTAAGTGTTTTATAAATAGCATAAAGAACAAAGAAACTCGCAGATGCCATTCCAACGTTTGAAGCTTCTGCAACGCCATCAACCTTTTCAAAAGCACTAAAGAACGTTATTGAAGCATAAAATAAAGCAGCACTAAAAGCAACTCCTCCAATAAATACCTTTTGATATTGTTCGCCCATATATGCAAAACTTAGAACATTAAATATTGACTTGCTAAAAGAATAAGCTGAACTAAAACAGTTGTAAAAAAATGATTTTAACGTATTAAAAACCTTTCTTGAATTAAAAACAATTGTATCTAAAGTAGAAACAACAACAGTTGCAACAATAAAGCTAATAATCATAATTATCGCAGCTTCAAGACCATAAACTACTTGAACTGCAATGATTGACGCCCACATAAGAGCTACTGCAAGATAAACTAAACCAGCTGTTGAGTTTTGATTCTTATTTTTCATAATATCCATCTAATATAAGTAAAAGTAAATAAGCTTAAATAAGCAAATGTATTTAACTTCTACATTATTTTATGGTAAAAATCTAGCACTTTATTAAAAAAAATATATAACTATCTGATTTTTAATACTACATTAGCTATATTAATAGCTATCATTATAGTATTTACTGCTAATAGCCTAGATTTTCAACAAACTATTTATAATAAAAATAAACTCTTTTTTATATATAAAGTATAACAATAAGTGTTTGATTTTTTATTTTTTAATACAACTCATAAAGGTGTACAATAAAATATAAAAATGGAGTTGGCATGGAATACCTTGCGCTATTAAAATTACTGATATATTTATTTAGCCCAATTATAATAACAACACTTGCAATAACTTGTATTTTTACATTTACGTTTTATATGCTTTTAAAACATATTAAAAGCACTGCTAAAGCTGTTGCACTTTCTTTTGTGTCAGCAGCCTTACCATTGGCATTAGTCATAATAACTATTAGATAATAGTTAGAAATAACGAATATTAGGGGCACTTGAAAGCCCCTTTTTTAGCATTTTTACTATTTTAAACATAAAAAAGCAACCCTATTATTATAGAGTTGCTAGTTATATTTTGCTTTTAATTAAAAATCTAAATATTTAACATTTAAAGCATTTTCTTGAATGAAGTCACGTCTTGGTTCAACTACATCACCCATTAATGTTGAGAATGTTTCATCTGCTTTTTGAGCATCTTCAATATCAACTCTTAACATTGTTCTGTTTTCTGGGTTTAGTGTTGTCTCCCATAGCTGCTCAGGGTTCATTTCACCCAAACCTTTGTATCGGTTAATAGCAATACCATAACGACCTTCTTCTAATACAGCATTAATAAACGCTTTAGGAGTATGAACATCTTTTTCAACATGCTTTGATACAAACTTAGAGTTACCAACAACATCTGCTAATAAGTCGGCATATTTTAGAAAGTCTTTATATGTTTGTCTTTCAAGAATGCTTTTATCAATAATATGCTCTTCATGCACACCACCAACATTTCTTTCAATTTTAATTGAGTATGTTCCTTCATCTAAAAGAGTGTATGACCATTCTTCTATTTCTTCTAAACCTTCGTTTACAACAAATAGGCATTTTTCTGCAATTCTCTTAGCATTATCTTCAAGCTTAAGATCTTCTTCTGTAGCTTTTCCACCTAATAGACCATAGAATAAACTTTCTGGAAGTCTTTTAGATAGAACTGAAATAAGTTCTTGCATTTTAACTGCTTCATCAAAGCTATGACGTAAATCCATACCTGTTCTTTGCTCACCAGATTCAAGAGTTAGAACTGCATCATTCGAAGTACCATCATTTGCTAGATATTCGTTTAGAGCAGCATCATCTCTCATAAAGATTTCTTTTTTACCTCTAACTACACGATATAGCGGAGATTGAGCAATGTACAAGTGACCATTTTCAACAATTTCTGGCATTTGACGATAGAAGAATGTTAATAGCAATGTAGTAATATGCTCACCATCGTCGTCGGCATCGGTCATGATTACGATTTTATGATATCTTAGTTTTTCTAAGTTAAAATCTTCTTTACCAATACCTGTACCAAGAGCTGTTACAATAGTACCAACTT
Organism: Alphaproteobacteria bacterium; assembly: GCA_003450915.1. Lineage (GTDB taxonomy): Bacteria > Pseudomonadota > Alphaproteobacteria > UBA1280 > UBA12223 > UBA12223. The sequence goes on along the minus strand of DMEM01000089.1, from coordinate 3,112 downwards.
CTTGAGATTGTAGTATTCTGTCAAATCTTACTCTTTCAACGTTTAAGATTTTACCTTTTAGAGGTAGAATCGCTTGGAACGCTCTATCACGGCCCTGCTTAGCAGAACCACCAGCTGAGTCACCCTCAACAATGTATAGTTCACAATCTTCTGCTTTTTTACTTGAACAATCTGCAAGCTTACCAGGTAAATTTGCGATATCTAAAGTAGTTTTACGTCTTGTTAATTCTCTTGCTTTTCTAGCAGCTTCACGAGCTCTAGTACTTTCAACAGATTTTTCAACAATCATTGAAGCTTCTTTAGGATTTTCTTCAAAGAATTCTTTGATAGCTTCTGACATTAGCGCTTCAACAGCACCTCTAACCTCTGAAGAAACCAGTTTGTCTTTTGTTTGAGAACTAAACTTAGGATCTGGAACTTTAACAGAAAGAACACAAGTTAAACCTTCACGACAGTCTTCACCTGTTAATGAAGCAACTTTATGCTTTTTAAGTAAGCCAGAATCACCAGCGTAACTGTTAATAGCTCTTGTTAAAGCAGCTCTAAATCCTTGAATATGAGTACCACCGTCTCTTTGAGGAATGTTGTTTGTAAATGGATAAACATTTTCTGCGTAACCATCATTCCATTGTAGTGATGCTTCAACACCAATTTCGTCTTTTTCTGAGTTAAAATAAATAGGTTCTGGGATTAGTGCAGATCTGTTTTTATCAATATATTTAACATATTCTTTAACTCCGCCTTCATAATGAAATACTTCTTTTAATATTTCTTCAGGACGCTCATCTCTAAGTTCAATATAAACACCAGAGTTCAAGAATGCTAACTCACGGTATCTCTTTTTAAGAATTTCAAAATCAAATTCAATATGAGTAAATGTTTCAGGAGATGGGTAGAAAGTAACTTTTGTACCTTTTTCATCAGTATCACCTATAGCCTCAAGAGGAGCAACTGGTTCGCCATCTTTATACTCTTGATGCCAAATTTTACCTTCACGTTTAATTTCTAAAACTAATTTTACAGATAATGCGTTAACAACTGAAACACCAACACCGTGCAAACCACCTGATACTTTATATGAGTTTTGGTCAAATTTACCACCTGCGTGTAATTGAGTCATAATAACCTCAGCTGCAGAAACACCTTCTTCAGGGTGAAGCTCAGTTGGAATTCCTCGTCCATCATCTCGTACAGATACCGAACCGTCTAAGTGAATTTTAACAATAATATCACTACAGTGGCCTGCAAGAGCTTCATCAATTGAGTTATCCAACACCTCAAATACCATGTGATGTAGGCCTGTGCCATCATCGGTATCACCTATATACATCCCTGGTCTTTTGCGAACTGCATCTAAGCCTTTAAGTACCTTTATACTTGCCGAGTCATATTCATTTTCTATTGTCATAGCTTGTAGCCTACTCACTCATTACTGATAGTTTGCCATGTTTCACGTGAAACATTTTGTAGTTTTCTTCTTGTGGAACAAGTTGCTCCACTGCCGTTTTATCTATTGCGGTTACAATAACCTGACATTCAATTGCTGCTATTGCGTTATTTAATAACGTTCTAGAATGAATATCGAGCTCTGCCCCCACATCATCAATTAATAAAATTGGTTTTACTCGATTTACTCTTTCTATAAGCTTTGCTTGAGCAAAAGTTAAAGCCAGTAAAAACAACTTTTGTTGACCACGAGATAGTTGATTATCTAGTGATGTTCCATTCATTAAAGACCTTACGTCAAATTTTTGTGCGCCAAATAAACTGTAGCCCATTGCTAACTCTTTATCATGATACTGACCTAAGACATCTAATAATGCTTTCTTTGAATTCCAGCCCTGCAAGTATTGAATGACTATATCATCAGATACTGAAGGTAACATGATTTTCAACCAAAAACTTAACTCATTAGTCAACTCACTCACATATTCTGCTCTATGACGAGCAATTTGCTCAGAGCTTTCAGCAAATATTTCTGTCCAATAATTTAATGTTGCTAAATCAGTTTTACTCCTTAAACAGGCATTTCGTTGTTTAAGTATTCTAGAAAACTCGCGCCAATGGTCTGCAAAGGAATGTTTCACGTGAAACAATCCTAAATCAATAAACCGTCTTCTTTGTTTAGGACCGCCAAAAAAAACAATAAAACTTTCAGGTGTAATAACTTGTACAGCAACATTTTTAGCGAGTGAAGAAAACTTAGTTTGTTTTTCTCCATCAATTCTAATTTCACTACTATTAGCGCTGCTGTTAAATCCTTTCCTGACACCAAGTTGACAATCTTTATCTGTTCTAACACTGACAGTAAACGTACTTTTTTCATGTTGAAGTAGATTATCTACTTTAGCGCTACGAAAAGATTTGCCATGGCCTAAATAAAAAATGGCTTCCAGTACACTGCTTTTTCCACTTCCATTATCACCAATAATAAAATTAACATCGGAATGAAAATCGACGGTAACGCTTTCTATATTTCGAAAATCTTGTATAAATAATTTACCAATGCTCACTTATTTAAATCTACAAACGCATTGGCATAACAACACATAAAGCTTCACCAGACTCTCCACCTTCGATTACAACACTACTATTTGCATCGGCTAAGGTAAATTTAACGTCTGTTTCTTTAATGGCATTTAGTACATCTAAAACATAACTAACATTAAAACCGATTTCGACTTCTTCATATGGAAAATCTATACCGATAATTTCTTCTGCCTGTTCTTGTTCAGGATTATTAGCGGTAATTTTTAACTCTGTGTTGCCAAAATTAAGTCGAACACCTTTGAACTTTTCATTAGATAAAATAGAAGCTCGAGATAAAACTTGTCTTAACTCGTCTTTATTAGCATTGAGAATTTTGTCACCATTACGTGGTAAAACTCGACGGTAATCTGGAAAACGACCATCGACAAGTTTACTGGTAAACGAAAACTCGTTATCAATAATACGAATATGGTTAGCACCTAAAAATACTTGCACAGCTTCGTCAACTGGATCAAGCAAACGAATGATTTCCAATATCCCTTTGCGCGGAACAATAACTTGTCTAGCCGGTAACTCAAGTTCTTGATTAGAAATTTTACAAATAGCTAAGCGGTGGCCATCA
>DMEM01000173.1 GCA_003450915.1 Alphaproteobacteria bacterium | reverse complement strand
TTTTGGTGGGCCGAGAGGGACAAATTTATTTATTAATAAATTTACTACGCTCGTTCATCAAACTCGCTTACAAATTACTAAAAACAATGCATTGGCATTATTTTCTTTACGCAATTTGCCCACTTTGGCTTCAAGCCCCTACTGCCACCATAAAAAAATATCCAGCAGCTAATGCTACTGGATATTTTTGGTGGGCCGAGAGGGACTTGAACCCCCGACCAAGGCATTATGAGTGCCCTGCTCTAACCAACTGAGCTACCGGCCCACAAAGTTATTTATCTTTATTTAAAGATGAGATAATTTATAACACATTTTTTGCAACCATGCAAGTACTTTTGAAGCATCACTTAGATTTTTTAATTTTTTTCAAATGATATTTATTTTGTTTATAAGCGACGTGTACTAATTAGTACATGAACGAAGAAATAAAGAAGATAGCAAAAGAAAAAAGTAAAAAAATTACATTTTTACTTTACGCTTACTACTTGACGGGATGTGTAAACTCTCACGATATTTAGCGACCGTCCTTCTTGCAACCTCAACACCTTCATTCTGCAGCAGCTTTACTAACTTTTCATCTGAAAACGGTTTAGTTTCCACTTCAGCATCAATAATACGCTTAATCATACGCTTAACAGCATCAGCACCAACCATAGAATTACCAGCACTTGTACCAACCCCTGAAGCAAAGAAGTATTTAAATTGAAATACTCCAAATTCTGTTTGCATAAATTTTTCATTGCTAATTCTTGAAACTGTTGACTCATGCACTCCTATTTCTTCGGCAACTTGTCTTAAAGTTAAAGGCTGCAGCCCCTCAGGACCAAACAAAAAGAAGTTTCGTTGTAGTCTTAATAGACAGTTTGCAGTTTTATAAATTGTTTCTTGACGTTGTTGTAAACTTTTCATCAGCCAATTAGCTCTTGAAGTTTTTTCACCAATAAATTTTTTATCTGCTTTATTTGAAAAACTATTTTTTTGATAAATATTGTTAAGCAGAACTTTTGGCAAGCTATCTGAATTTAGCTCAGCTTTTAAATTACCATTCTCATCTTTTGTTACTACAACATCAGGAATTACCTCAACTCCAGATTCATGAGCGTACTCAAGCCCTGGCTTTGGTGTTAAACCTGTTAATTTTTTAACATAAGTCTTTAACCCCTCATCATCTGTAGCAAGAGCTCTCTTTAATTGCTTTAGATCTTTCTTAGCCAGCAGAACTAAATTATCAAGTAGCTTTTGCATTTTATCATCTAAGATTTTTTTAGCATATGCTTGTAAAGTTAAGCACTCTTTTAAATCTCTAGCACCAACCCCTTCTGGAGTAAAAGTTTGAATAACCGTTAAGCAATCTTCTAGCTTTTCAAATGGGACATTTAATGTTTTAGATTCTTCTTTTAAATCATAACCAAGATAGCCCGTATCTTTAATACCATCAACTAAATATTGACAGATAAATCTTTCTTGTGGTGTTAGTCCTGTAACAACAGCTAACTGCTGATTTAAATGCTGATGCAAAGATACTTCTTCAGCAACAAATTTTTCTAAATTATAGTCACTATCTGCTGAAGAGTGTGAAGACTCATAGCTTGAAACTGGCTCATATAAATCATCGAACTGAGCATCTGGCTCATAATCTGTATCTGCTGATGAAATTGAATCTGAATCAACCTCCCCAAATTCATCTTGTTTTTGCAGACATGGATTTTCTAACACTTCATTATCCACAAAGTCTTGTAACTCAACAGCACTCATTTGCAGCAATTTAATTGCTTGCTGCAACTCTGTTGTCATCATTATACCTTGAGATAACTTAATATTTAAGTTTTGCTGAAGAGCCATAAAATACTATTTTCTTCTTATTTTTATTTTTTATAATTTTACTGTAAACAGTCTACAGTAAAAAACACGCACTTGACAAGCACTTTATTTGAGTTTTTCTTACTTTTTAGGTATTTAGGCATATTTCTTGCATAAAAACAAACCCCAGTTAAAAAACTGGAGTTATTTAATTTATTATGATGTAACTCATGCAAAAAATATAAAATTTTTAATAAGGATTTGATTTATTAAAGATCGAGGTGTACATTTAGCTACACAAGACATTCTTTAATAAATTAAAAAATTACAAAAAGATATATTTTTACATAAGCTTGAAGTCAGCCCCTAGGTATACACATCTCACTTCTTCATCTGCAACAATCTCTTCTGGAGTTCCTTCTTTAATAACTTCACCGTTATAAAGAATATAAGCTCTATCAACAATTTTTAGAGTCTCTTGAACGTTATGATCTGTAATTAGCACTCCAATATTTCTTTTAATTAAGCTTTTAACAAGAATACGAATATCATTAATAGCAATTGGATCAACCCCAGCAAAAGGTTCATCAAGCAATACATATGATGGATTTGTTGCCACACAACGAGCAATTTCAACTCTACGACGTTCACCACCTGAAAGAGCTAAAGCTGAATATTTACGAATCTTATGCAGTCCAAAATCATCAATAAGATCATCTAACTTACTTGCAAGGATTGAAGAGTCTTTTTCATAAACTTGTAAAACAGATTTAATATTCTCCTCTACTGTCATCCCTCTGAAAATAGAATTCTCTTGAGCTAGGTATGAAATCCCCTGACGTGCTCTCTTGTAAACAGGCCAAGTAGAAACATCAACACTATCAACAATAACCTTACCAGAGTCAGCATCTGATAAACCAATAACAGCATAAAAAGACGTTGTTTTACCAGCCCCATTAGGGCCCAAAATAGCAACAACCTCACCTTTTTCTAAACTAAAACTAACATTGTTTAAAATTTGACGTCCTGGAACTGATTTACAGATATTTTGAACCTGCAGAGAGTCTTTACTCATTATTTTTAATTTCCTTTATTTTCAGACTTTTTAAAGTAAACTGCCTTTACTCTATTTTTGCCTTTAGATCTCATTTTTGCTTTATTTGTAACAGTATTCATTGTTAAATGATCGCCTTTTAAAATATTACCATTACGATTTAAAATAACATTTTCTTTAAAAATAACATTTTCAGAATCTAAGAAATACTCTGCATAATCAGAAGTAACTCTATCTGAACCTTGAATTAAAACGACATGGCCTATTGCAATAATTTTTTCAATTTTATTTTCTGCTTTTGATTTTTCATCATAATAAATTTTTAAAATATCTGATGTTAAAGTTACATCTCTATACAGGGCTTTTACACTACCTTTAAATGTTGCTAACCCCTTTACTCGTTCAACCTCTAAAGTATCCGAAGTTACATCAACTGAAACATCAACGGCAAATGCGTTAAAAGAAAATAACACTGCTAAAATACCTAGGCTTAATTTTTTCACAATTTTTAATCTTTCTTTATTTTTTTGTATCATACAGTTTAGCTCTAACATTACCTGTTAATACTAAACGATCCGCATTATCAAAACTTTTCATTGAATCTGCAATTATATTACCAAAGTCAGCCTTAATATCAACAGGAGTTGGGCTTTCTGCATAAGCGTCTACCAAATCATACTCTAAATTATCTGTTTTTAAGATTAAAGATTCAGACTTAATAATAACATTATCTTTTAAGATAACCTTATTTTCTGCAGAAATGAATCGACCCTTATCAGCAATATAGTCAACTTTCGAATCTTTAACAGACAATGTATTTGCAACAACATTAAACAGATCCGTAAAGCCATCGGCCATTTCACCACTTTGAATAGCTTTAGTTGCTTTTAAACTCCAAAGCTTTTTATTCACATCTTCTCCTAAATAATTAGGTCTTTGGGTTACTGTTTGCTTTAGATCTTCTACTATTGTTTCTTTTAATGATTCTGCGATAATTTCTTTATCTGTTTTTTCACCATTACCATTTTCCATATATTTATCTTGCAACAACGGTATCAGATCTTTTTGTGGCTGAGTATACACAAGAAGAACCCCTAGTAAAAT
>DMEM01000004.1 GCA_003450915.1 Alphaproteobacteria bacterium | reverse complement strand
TTCGATGTATGAGCATCAGGTAGGAGTTGAAAATATATATACTTTAATAAAAAACAATTTGTTAGGCGATTTAACTAATAATATGCATTATGCAAAAGTTATAACTCCTAGAAATATTTCAGCTTCAAAAATTATTAGATTTTTAAGAAATGCAAAAATTTATAACTTATATAATGTAGAAAATGATTCTGCTGAAATAATGGAAATTAAGATTAGTAAAACAAGCCCGCTAAATGGCATGACTATTAATCAATTTAATAGTCGTAAAGATGCTAAAATTGGCGCTGTAATTAATCAAAAAGGTATTGCATATGCAGGAGAAACTATTATGCATTCAGATGATAGAATTATTGTGCTAGTTTTGAGAGATTCTTTAGTCAAATTTTATAATTTAATTGAAAAGTAGGGTAGAAGAATGAGTATATCAGTTTGTTTTTATATCTTCGGAATTTTACTTTTATTTTTTAGTTCTATGGTTTTTGCAACAGGCTTTGTTGGCTTAGCTTATGCAGATGGTAGCTATCAAAACTTTTTCATTATAGGTATTGCCTTAGCTGCATTATCATTAATTATTTTATTTTCACAAAAGCCAGAGTCAGTAAAACTGAATAATAAACAAGGCTTTTTGATTACCGTTATGACTTGGATGGGGTTAAGCTTTGCTGGTAGCTTGCCGTTGTATGTTAGTATTGATAATATTAGCTTTATTGATAGTTTGTTTGAATCTGTTTCAGCAATTACCACAACAGGAGCAACTGTTTTAACAGGCTTAGAGCATCTTGATAAATCTATTCAATTTTGGAGGATGCTGCTGCAATGGTTAGGTGGTATGGGTATTCTGGTTTTGGCAGTAGCGGTTCTGCCGTTTCTAGGTATTGGTGGTATGAAGCTTTATAAAAATGAGCTTCCTGGAGTTTCTAAAGATAAGCTGCAGCCTCGTATTGCAGAAACTGCTAAAATTTTATGGGGAATATATCTATTCTTAACAGTATTATTTGCAACTTTATATCATATGTTTGGTATGAATTTATTTGATGCGATTACTCATGCATTTACAACAATTGCAACAAGTGGTTTCTCTAACTATGATGCTTCATTTGCTCATTTTAATAACCCAACTTTAGAATATATTGCAATATTTGGTATGGCTATTTGTGGTATTAACTTTACTTTGCATTATTTATTACTTACAAAGGGTAATGTTAGAAACTACTTAAAAAATGAAGAGTTAAGATTCTTTATTGGTGTCTTATTAATTGCAGTTGCTATAGTGTATTTTATTAGAGTTGTTACAAATGAAGTAACAGCAGATTATTTATTACATTTTAGACATACTCTATTTAATATTACATCTTTATTAACAACAACAGGCTATGCTGTTAGTGATTATGACTCTTGGCATGAAGTGTCTCCTATGATTATTTTAATTTTAATGTTTGTTGGTGGCTGTTCTGGCTCAACAACAGGGGGAATGAAGGCTTTAAGGATGTTAGTTGCCTCAAAACAAGGTGTTAGAGAACTAAGAAAACTGCTAACTCCAAATCTTATTTCATATATTAAACTAGATAATAATACTATTGATTTAGAAATAATAAAATCAATTTTTGGATTTATTGGATTATTTGTCTTGACTTTTTGTGTATTATCGATAATATTGAGTGCCTGCGGATTGGATTTTAAAACAGCAATATCTGCAGCAGCTGCAACAATTACTAACGCTGGACCTGGTTTAGGAGATGTGGGGCCATCTAAAAACTTTGGAGATTTACCAGACCTTGTTAAATTGGTATTAAGTTTCTCAATGTTATTAGGACGTTTAGAGATCTTTACCTTCTTAGTAATTCTGTTGCCTAGTTTTTGGCGTAAATAATTCTTTTGATTTATATCAATATGATTTATATATAAAAATTAATAAAATAATCGCTAATAAAGATTTGCTTTTTAGAAAATAAGCTGGTACAATTATAGATAATAATTGTCTGGTGAATTATTGTGTTAAGTCACAACGTAGTTCAGATAGGCAGGTTTTTATAGCAAACTATAAAGACAAATAATAAAAATAATAATAAAAATAATAAAGGTGAGTTAAATGACAACAAAAAATAATCCAGTACATGACGCATTCTTTGCTGAAGTACTTAACTCAAGAGAAGAGGTAACAATCTTCTTAGTAAATGGTGTTAAATTGCAAGGTTACTTATCATGGTATGATAATGAAAGCCTAATGCTAACAAGAGATGGTATTACACAATTAGTGTACGTACATGCTATTTCTACTGTTATGCCAACAGTAGCGTTAGATTTACCTTCAGTACTACCAGATAACATTGGGAATAAGTAATCGAAAAGTATAGTATGGAAAATAATCAAAGTAAACAAAAAATAAGTGTTGTGCAATTAGATTTTGCGCAACACTTTTTGCATTCAGGTAAACACAAATTATCATTAAGGACAAGCCAAGAGAACTTAGAAGAGGCTGTAAATTTAGTGGAAGCGCTAGATTTTGAAGTTGCTTATAGCACAATTATTTCATTAAAGAAAATTTCTCCAAGAGCAGTTATCGGTAAGGGTAAAATTGAAGAACTAAAACAAATTTTACATGATAATGAAATTGATGTGATATTTGTAAATTATCAGCTATCGCCAACTCATCAAAGAAACTTAGAAATTGATTTAGAAGTAAAAGTAATTGATAGAACTGGTTTGATTTTAGAAATCTTCTCGGATAGAGCAAAAACAAAGGCTGGTCGTTTACAAGTAGACTTAGCGAGAACGTTGTATGAGCAAAGCAGGCTTGTTAGAACATGGACTCACTTAGAAAGACAACGTGGTGGCTTAGGTAAAACTGGTGGCCCGGGTGAACGCCAAATTGAACTTGATAGGCGTATTTTAAGAGATAAAATATCTTCATTAAAAAAACAATTATCGGAAGTTGAAAAAACTCGTTTACAACATGCAAAGAAACGTAAAGATCATAATATAAAAGTAGTTAGCTTGGTTGGTTACACCAACTCAGGTAAATCTACTATTTTTAATGCTTTAACAAATGCTGGTACGTTAAGTAAAGATATGCTATTTGCAACATTAGATCCGTTAATGAGAAAGTTAGAGCTACCAGGTGGTCAAACTATTATCTTGTCTGATACTGTTGGTTTTATTTCTGATCTTCCGCATGAGTTGGTTGAATCATTTAAATCTACTTTGCAAGAGGTTTTAGACTCAGATCTTTTATTACATATTCAAGATATTTCTTCTTCTCAGCATGTTCAAGAAAAGCAAGATGTTATAGATGTATTAAAATCCATTGATGCGGGTAATATGAAAACAATTAATGTATTAAATAAAATTGATTTATTAGATATTCCTTCTGATAAAATCATTGACCAGGGGATAAGAGTTTCTGCCTTAACAGGAGAAGGTGTTGATGAGCTGTTAAGTGAAATTGAAGCATCTTTAGAGTTAAATTATAAAAAGTATACTCTAATAGTAGATATGAATGATTCTAAGGCACTAAACTATTTATATAAATATGGTAGAAATATTAATATCTTAGAAAATGATGAAAATGATTGTTTAGAATATAAAATTGATGTAGAATTAAAAAAAGAAAACTATAACTATTATTTAAAGAATGTAAAACAATGATGAAAAAACTATTATTATTAATTGCTTTAACTATAACTAGCATTTCAGCAAATGCTACGTTTAACAATAATGTACCATTTGAATTATACGGTGAACCAAAGTTTAAGGTTATTCGTCCTTACTTTGATATGAGCTATAGCGAATTACATAAAAAAACACTAGAAGAAAAAGATAGAAATGCTTATTTTGAAGGTGGTTTAAGGTATTACTATGGTTTCTCAAAAAGATTAGACATTCCATTCCCTAAAGATTATGCAGCTGCTGCTATGTGGTTTTATGAAGCTGGGATGAAAGATCATGAAGAAGCATCATATTTCTTAGGTAATATGTATTTAAAAGGTCAAAGTGTTAAAAAAGACAATAAAACTGCAATATGGTGGTTTACAAAGTCTAAAGAACGAGGTTTTGATCATGCTACATACATGTTAGCAAATATTTACTATGAATTAAGCCAAAATAAAAAATTAGCAGAATCATACCGCAGACTTTACTTAGGTTATTCTATTAAAAACTATGAAGAACTAATGAAGGTTAACTATCCTCAAGCTTTTTATAATAGAGCTATTATAATGTTAAGAAATAAAGATCTAACAAGATTTGTTTTAGCAGATGTTAATGAAATATTACAAAGTGCATTTGACTTATTCTTATTAAAGTCAGATAAAGATAGCTGTTATGATATTTTAAAAGTTATGGCTTATTATCGTCTAGAAGGTCACAGATCATCAGAGATGAAGTTTAATCATACTTTTAACTAATATTTAATAAAAGGTAACTTTTATGTTAAATAATAAAGGTGCGATGTTTGGACTTGATGCTAGAATTGCTTTAGCAATATTTGGAACTCTATCTATAATAACAGGGGCTGCATTACACTCAGCAATTCAAGACGCAAGAGTTGTTAGTGCGGTAACGAGCTTAAAAGAAATAGCGAAAGCTTATGACTCCTATCTTTTAGATACAGGTAGAGAAGTTAGTTTAGCAAGCGGATCTCATTATAATATTGTTGATTTGGTTGAAAAACCATCGGGAGTCGCTATTTGGAGAGGTCCTTATATAAGCTATGCTAAAAATGCGAGCACAACATTAAGGCTTATTGATACAAGTGGCATGGGGAATAACTTTTTAATGAGATGTGCCCAAGAATCAGATTGGAATCCTAATATTTGGATGGGGGACTGTTCCTCTGCTCATAAACCTTGTGCAGTCTGGATAGAGGTTGAAGGTATTTGGACGAAAAGCCCTGGTTTAGCAGAAAAAATTGATGAGTATATAGATGGCTCTGTTGATTTTGCAACAGGAGATGTTAGAGGGAAAATAGGTTCTAACTTAATGATGAAAATTACAAGATCACAAATTCAACCATAAAATTAATAAAGCCCCTGCTTAAAGGGGCTTTTATCGTATCGAAAATTTAATATGGCAAGACTGGAAGGTCAATACCTATATTTCCCATTGATAAAGCAGATATTATAAGAGTTAGTAATAAAATGACTAATATAAAAAAGACTATTAAGCTAAATTTAAATAATTTATTATAGCTGAATATATATATAAAAATGTTCATTATAGATGTAATAATTCCTACGCTAATCAGTAGTGTTAATGTATCTATGGGAATAGAAAAAGAAAAGTAATAATCCATTATTTCTTTATAAAAAGAAATAAAATACTGCATTAAAAATCTTCCTAGGGTTAAACGTTATGCTTATGTATGATTTAAGCCTTATAGTAGATTATAAAAATAACAAAACCTAGACGATAATACAATAAAAAAGCATGAAAAAATGAAAGTTTTTATGCTGTTATATGGAATTACTATTTATGATTTTCAATTTCTTTTAGAGTTCTTTGAAGAGTATTGTTTAAATTAACAATACATTCTTTGTATTCTTTAATATTATCTTTATTTAATAGGTATATTGCAGATTCAATATCTCGGGCTTGTTCCATTAACTCTTCAGCTCCAAAGTTTGCAGCACTTCCTTTAATGGTGTGCAGAATGTCTTTAGACTTTTTAGAATCAGCATTTTCTACAGCTTTGCGTAATTGTTCTAAAAGCTCATTTGTTGACTTTTCTAGCATATCAGCTAGTTTAAAGGCAAAGTCTTTATCCATATTTAATATTGTGAAGAATTGTTCTCCTAGAATATTCATATTTATAACCCTCCAGAGTTTTACCCAGTTTTATTTTTATTTTTTTATT